>JBDHBK010000246.1:0-4214 GCA_039592635.1 Gemmatimonadota bacterium | reverse complement strand
AAAGGAGTCGGTGGTGGTGCGGCGGGTACCCCGCGGCCACGGCTGGCCGGTCACCCACCCGGAGCTGCTCGAGACGGAGGTCCTGGAAGCGGTGCGAGCTACTCGAGCGGCCTGAAGGCCACGCGGCACCCGGCAACGCTGGACTCCTACCTCGCGTTGATACCCATGGACAGCGAGATGCGCTGGAAGCTCTCCTCCGTGCCCGTCGTCTCCACGTTCCCCCTGCTTCCGATCTCGACGCCGAAGTCCAGGGCGGCCCGACCGCCAGCGATCCGAGCTCCGAATCCGAACGTAAAGGCCTGTTCGCTCAGCTGCTCGTACTGTCCACCGTAGAATGGCAGATCCGTGTATCGGTATCCTGCCCGCAGCGGTACCGGGAGGCCGAGCAGGTTGAGGCCGACGTACTCGAGACCGCCCCCGGCCCACATCACGTCGGCCGATTCCGTGTCGAGTACTCTGAAGTCAGTGTTCGACCAGCTCTTCCATCCCCCGGCAGCCGCCAGCAGAAGCCGCTGAGTCAGCACGACGCTGCCTCCGACCGACACCTCGAGTGGCATATCGAACTTCTGCGTCCCAATGGCGATGCCAAAGGTGTCCCTCTCGGCCTCGAGCTGCGTGTACGTCGTGATGGCGGCTGAGACCACCGCTCTGCGGCCGATCTCTCCGGTGATCCCGGCCCGAAACCGCCATCCGCTCCATGACCACCGGGCGTCGCCGGCGGCGAAGCCGATCTGGTTCGTCGGGTCATTGACTTCAGGATCGAAATCCCGGCGAAACACCTGCCGAAGGTTGCCGGTGAGCGCGCTGCCCTCAACACCCAGACCCAGGCGACCCATCTTGTACGCCACACTCAGCCCTACCGAACTGATGCCACCGTCATGCTGTCGAAACTCGGTATACGGGTAGTCTCCGAACCCCGTACGGAGCGTGTCCGTGAGGATGACGTCCCAATCCTGGTCCAACTCGGAGTTCACGTTGAGCCCGAACCGCCATTTTTGGAACGGAAGCACCCCCTGCATGACGACGAACCGGCTGCGCCCACTGGATTGCTCCCCTTCGATCGTCTTGAGCTTCACGCTCTCGGGAGCCAGCGTCGCGCCGATGGCCGGATTCGAGAACATGGTCAGGTCGGCGGGGTTGCGAGACGAGAAAGACCCTGCAAAGAGCCCCAGGCCTGTTCCGCCAAGCGCTGCAGCGCGCGCGTCGATCGGCGGCACCGGATAGCCCAGACCGAGATCCGTCACGGGAGTCTGCGCGGTGAGTGCCACAGGCGCGGCCAGAAGCGCTATCGCAGCCGCGAGCAGCCTGCTCCTCCAACCCGATCGCTCCGGCCCTTCGCGTCGCGTCGTCACGGAAGGAGGAAGGTCGGGTTGGGCGTGAACAGCAGGTGCACCACCGGCCGGAGTCCCGGCCCATCCTCCGCGGAGAAGAACTCCCAGAACCCGAACTGACGGTTTTCCGGTATCGGTACGACACCCACCCGCAAGGGCGGAACGGAGTCTGCGTTCGCGAGCGACCACAGCCGGACCAGGGACGTGATGTCGTACTCCATGATGTTACCCGAGGCCAGCGAGTCAGGCCTCAGCAGTTCCTGGCCACCGAGTGGGGATCCGATTGGTGTCTTCTCGCCAAACACGAACGGATCCGCAAGGAGCCTCACGGCCTGTGCGAAGATGTCCGCTTGGAGTTCGAAAGGCACCGCGGGGGCCGACGTCGGCCGAAACTCTATGGTGGCCCGATTGATCGTGGATCCGCGGAGTGGGATGAAGCCGAGGCTGTCCGGAAGCGTGAAGTCCAGGTAATAGCGAGCGGAGGGCAGGCCCGCGAGCCGAAGCCGGGTCGTGGGCTGCGGAGTCGGCGGATCGAAGATGAAGGTGCCCGGGATAGCCCCGCGCACGATGGTCACCGTCGTATCGAGCCCCTCCGGCACAGCCTCAGCCACCAAGGACATGACGCTCGTCCTGAGAATACCCCCGGGTCCGGTCAGGACGACGGCGAAGCCCGGTTCACCTTCCGAATCCCGCCACGCGGTCAGCAACGAATCGACATTGCCCTCGAATCGAACCACGGCCGTATCGATGAGCACCCCGAGCGAGTCGACCTCGAAGCTGAAGGTGTCCGCGCCCAGGAGTGTCTCCAGATCTCCGCCGGGAGTCGTCCAAGGCTCGCCCACCCTGGCGCGCTCCCACGTGGCCTCGTCCGCATCGAAACTCCGTGACAACGTCCAGGCGGAGAGTACAACGGAGTCGGTCGGAAGCTCCGACAGGGCTGAATCGACCGACAATCGGATACGCGCGGCCGTGAAGCGGTCGATCGCGAGACGAGCGGTGTCCACGAATACGGAGTCCGGAATCGTGCTGAAGCGCCCAAGGGTCCGCGCCCGGAGCTCCTCCCGGTCCGAGAGGAGGCTGAACGACGCTGAGTTGGGCACCACGAAGCCCCAGTACGTGGTGTCCCGCCAGGTGGGGAGTTCTCCCGCCTCGAGGTATATCTCGAGCGTCGGCGTCGCTACTCCCGGGGCCGATTCGGAGTCCACGGCCAGGAACGGATCCTCGGTGCACGCGCCGAGCGCGACGGCCAGGGACACCAGCAGAAAGAACGGGCCGCCCTTGCGGATCAAGTGCGCCCCTCCGCGCCCGCATCTCGGCCATCCTCGTCCGCCTGGACGTGTTCCTCGAGTCGGAACTGAGCCGGCAACAGCTCCAGGAGGTTCCACCTTCTAATCTGACCACCCGCTCCTTCGCTGATGACCTCGAGGTCGGGTCCGAACTCGGCCAGTGCCTGGCGACACACCCCGCAGGGAGGCACGGGCTCCAGCGACGTGGAGCACACATAGACCCGCCTCAGGGACCGCTCGCCGGCCGTAACAGCCGCCCCGATCGCCACCCGTTCCGCACACATCGTCACGGAAAACGAGGCGTTCTCCACGTTGCACCCCGCGTGGACCTCGCCCTCGGCGGTCTCGACGGCAGCGCCCACCCGGAACTCGGAGTACGGCGCGTACGCCGACTCCATGGCCCGATGGGCTTTCGCCCGAAGTTCAGCCAACTCCATCTCAGATGCCATCTCGTATCGTCTCAAGAGCCTCGAGGAGCAGGTCCTCATCGGCGTCCATATCGCTGTGATCGAGCTCCACGCGCGACAACCGATCGCCAAGACCCGTCAGAATCTCGTAGTCGATCGTATCACACAGACGGGCCATCTCTGCGAGCCCGATGCTCGAATCTTCGTCCTTCCCGAGAAGCGTGGCGATGTCTCCCGGTCTAACGTCATCCCGACCTGTCACGTCCACCACGACGGTATCCATACACACGACACCTCGAAACGGTGCCTCCACACCGTGGATCAGCGCCCGGCCGCGGTTCGACAGCTCCCGGCGCAGCCCGTCACCATACCCGATCCCGAGTGTCGCCAGTCGTGCATCCCGCGGGGCGGTCCAGGTAGCGCCGTACGACACCGTCGTGCCCGCACGAACGTCCCGCACCGCGAGCACTCGAGCCCGGACGCTCACCACGGGCGCCGCCCGAGGATGGGCTTCCCCCCCACCGTACAGGTAGATACCCGGTCGCACCAGATCAGCCTCGACCCCCGAATGCAGCAGGGCTCCGGCACTGTTTGCCGCGTGCACGAGACCCGGATCCACACCGGCTTCGCGCATCGCCTCCAGGGCCGCGCCGAAGCGGGACCACTGGGTCCGGGTCGAGTCACCGGGCCGGTCGGCCGAATGGAAATGCGACATCGTTCCCACCAGTCGCACCCCACCAGCCCGAACGACCGATGATACCTCCGGCGCCCATTCACTGGCCTGATCCCAGGCCAATCCCAACCGCCCCATGCCCGTGTCGACCTCAAGGTGCACGGACAACGGCTCACCGTCCCGACGCCCGGCGCAAGCACGGAGCGCCTCGATGCCGGGAACCGCCGGCTCGAGGCGCTCTTCGATCAGGCTGGGAACATCGATCGGAAGCGTCGGCGCGCACACGAGCACCGGTCCGTCCCAGCCCATTCGTCGCAGGTCACGACCTTCCCGGGTCGTGGCCACGCCGAAACCCCACGGTCCCGACGGTCCGAGCGTCCGAACGACACGCTCCATCCCCACGCCGTAGGCATCGGCCTTGACCATGGGGAGGAGGCGACAGCCGTCGCCCACACGATCCGAGATGACCCGGCTATTCCTGCGCAGCGCGCCCAGATCCACTTCTATCCAGGCGCGC
>JBDHBK010000245.1:0-5400 GCA_039592635.1 Gemmatimonadota bacterium | reverse complement strand
TGTCGGGATACGAGAACCCTGAGGTCAGCAGACTCCGGGACGCCGTCTGGTTCACGATCGATCACGATGAAGCTGACAAACACATTCAGGAACTGTGGCGGATCGTGGGAGCGGAGATGCCCATCACCTATCTGCATCCCGAACTTCGCTACCTCGCGGCTCACCGGCGGGTGAGGGGACTGCAGAACAGCAGCGGACGAATACCGACGAGCACGCCCCTCCCCTTGCTCCTCGAGCGCGTGTGGATCGACGAATAGCGATGAAGCCCGAGAGCGAGGAGGTCAGACCTCCCACGGCGGCGTTGCCGCGGCTCGCAAACCTGGCGGGGATCGTGGCGATATTTTGTGCCATCGCCGTCGCCGGTTGTCGCAGCCCGGAAGAGGCGGAAGAAGCGTCCGACACGACCTTCACCGTGCTCTACGATGCGGACGAAAGACTATTCGGTCCCTTCTGGAGCGTAGAGGCCTGGTTTCTGATGTTTCTGCCCCTCACCAGCTGGGACGAGTCCGGCGAGGCCATCGGCCGCCTGGTTCGGAGCTGGGAGCATTCGACGGATTATCGGACGTGGACCTTCCACCTGCGCCCGGACGTCCGCTGGCACGACGGCGTCCCCGTGACGGCCCATGACGTGAAGTGGTCGATCGAGCTTGCCGGAAACCCCGACGTTCTGTACGACGACCCGTGGCACGACGTGGACTCCATTCGCGTCCGGAACGATACGACCCTCACGATATTCTACGGACGACCGAAGGACGCCCGGAATGACTGGATGGTGTATTGGCCGCGGCATCTCCTCGAGGGACTGGACCCGGCGCAGTTCTACCAATGGGATTTCTGGACCCAACCCGTGGGAGACGGCCCCTACCGGTACGTCCGCCACGTCCCGAAGACGATGGTCGAGCTGGAGGCAAACGCCGAGTTCTACGCCGGGAAGCCAGACATCGACCGGGTGGTCATCAAGTTCGGCGGAGAGAACGGCATCACGGAACTCCTGAGCGGGAACGTAGACGCGATAGCTTGGGCGAACCCCATCGACGTTCCCAAGCTGGCGTCGGATCCCCGCTTCCGGGTCTACCACCAGATCGGTCCGGGCATCCCGTGGCTCCAGGCGCTGTTCTGGAACGTTCGCAGCCCGTTGTTCGCTGACCGGCAGGTCCGCCGGGCACTGACCCATGCGATCGACCGTCGGGAATTGCTCGGGGCGCTGAACCTGCCGGAGGATTTGCGTCTGACGGATGTTCTGTTCACCGGCCGACAATACCATCGCGGAGAGCTTCCCCCGCCGCTCGCATTTGACCCTGAGAAGGCGAGGGCGATGCTGAGAGAGGCCGGCTGGTTCGACGGGGACGGAGACGGCGTGCGGGAGCGTGCTGGAGAGTCGTTGAGCTTCACAGCACTGTCTCCCCCGGGTGCGGCGGGCCACGCGGCGATCTACGTGCAGGCCGCCCTCCAGAAGGTCGGAGTCCACATGGAGATCCAGAACCTTGACATGAACTTGCTGCGGGGTCGCGTCCAGAACGGAGAATTCGAGGCGGCCTTCCTCCCGTACTGGAATTCCGTAGACGGCCAGATCCGGTGGCTGGCTCCGGGCCTCGACAGTGGCGATGGGACACCTCAACAGAGCCGTTCGGGCGGGATCGGATACGACAACCCAGAGGTCGCCCGGCTCCTGGCTTCGGTCCGGGAAACCGCCGATGCCGACCAGGAGGACAGCATCTATAGAAACTTGGCTCCACTCATCCGCCGCGACCTGCCTATCACCTTCCTGTACCCGGAGCTGACGACCTACATCGTGCACCGGCGTGTGCGGGGATTGGAAAGCCCCTTCCGCGCGGATCCGATCCAGTTCCTGGAACGGCTGTGGATCGAGGAATGAGATTCTGGGCCAGTCGCCATACGCCGGCGTGATTCGACGCGATAGACGAATCCCGGTGCGAAGCCTAGCTTAAGCAGAGCCCACCGTATCCGGGGACTGCATGCTCAAGTACATAACCAAGCGCTTGCTGCTGTCTGTGCCGTTGGTACTGGGGATCGTCACGGCCACGTTCTTCATGGCCCACCTGGCCCCCGGCGACCCGATGGACATGTACCTCGAGCCGCAGCGCCAGCGACAGGTGGATCTTGAGGTCATCGAGCTCCTGCGAAAAAAATACGGACTGGATCAGCCGATTCACGTGCAATACGTGACCTGGCTCAAGAATGTCGCGCAGGGTGACTTCGGCGAGTCCTTCCGGCACCGCCGCCCGGTCAAGGACATGCTGGTCGAGGCGGTGCCCTACACCCTTCAGCTCACGGTCCTTGCCATCATCCTGGACGCGCTCATCGGCATCACCATCGGCATCATCTCGGCTGTGAAGCAGTATTCGAAGCTGGACAAGACGGTCACCATCGGGTCGCTGATCATCTATGCCATACCCAGCTTCTGGCTGGCCCTCATGCTCATCATGGTGTTCTCGGTTAACCTCGGCTGGTTCCCGACCTCGCAGACTCGGTCGATGCACTACGAGGATCTCACGGCCATCGGGAAGATGCTGGACCGGGCCTGGCACCTGGTCCTTCCGGTGTTCGTGATGGGGATCGCCGGTGCGGCCGGAACCGCCCGCTACATGCGAAACAAACTGCTGGAGGTGCTGAACGAGGAGTACATTATGGCCGCCCGCGCTCGCGGCTTCCGCGAGAAGACCGTGATCGTGAAGCACGCCCTGCGGAACGCCATGATCCCGATCGTCACGATCTACGGCATGAGTCTGCCATTTCTTCTCGGCGGCGCCACGATCATCGAGACGATCTTCGCGTGGCCGGGCATGGGCCGGCTCACGGTGGGCGCCGTGGGAGGGCGCGACTACCCGATCATCATGGCGACGGTCATGATCGCCGCCGTCCTCACCGTGCTCGGTAACCTGCTGGCCGACATCACCTATGCCGCCGTGGACCCCAGGGTATCCTACGATGCGCCCCGACGACGCTGACCGGCGGGTGCGAAACCGCTCCTGGATGCCGGGCCTGGGCCACATGAGCCTGGGCCGTTGGGGTCGCGGCGTGCGGCTGACTCTGTTCGCCCTGGTCGTCGTCCTTCTGATGGCGTGGCGATGGGACCGGTTCTTCGGTGCCTTTTCGACGCCGTTCATCGACCGCTGGATCGCTTCCGTCTTCCTGATACTCCTGCTGGCTGGAGCCGTGTGGTTCTCCCGGTGGGATGTGGGCCGAATCCTGCTGACGGACGGGGACGCGACGAAGGGGAAGAGCCCGTGGAAGGTGGCCATGCGCCGCTTCCGGGAGAATCGGCTCGCCGTGTACTCGATCTACATCATCCTGTTCTTCTACGCGGCAGCCATCCTGGCTCCGATTCTCGCTCCGTACGATCCGTCCGCGATCCCCGACGTGATGGCCAACCGATACTTACCCCCATCCTGGGAGCACCCGTTCGGCACCGACGAATTCGGGCGCGATCTGTTCAGCCGGGCGCTGTACGGGGCAAGGGTGTCCCTGTCGGTGGGCATCCTGGCGATGATCATCGCCAAGACGGTCGGGACGATATACGGGGCGGTTGCGGCGTACTTCGGCGGCATCGTGGACGCGATCCTGATGAGGATCCTGGATGTATGGATCGCATTCCCCACGTTCTACCTGATGCTCATGCTGGTGGGCGTGTTCGAGGCGAGCCTGCTGGTGCTGGTGCTCATCCTCGGCTTAACGGCCTGGCCCGGCACGGCGCGGTTCATCCGCGGCGAGATACTGTCGCTCAAGAACCAGCAGTTCACGGAGGCGGCACGAGCGATCGGGCTTCCGGCGCACCAGATCATCCTGAAGCACCTCATTCCAAGCGCCCTTTCTCCCGTGCTGGTCACCGCGGCGTTGGCCGTGGCCGGGATGATCGGGGCAGAAGCGGGCCTATCGTATCTCGGTCTGGGCATCCGGCCCCCCACACCGTCCTGGGGGAACATGGTGTCCGCGGGCAAGGACAACCTGCTCAACGCCTGGTGGGTCGCCTTCTTCCCGGGTGGTCTGCTGACGCTCACCCTGATCTCATTCAGCCTGAGCGCCTTCTTCCTCGACGAGGGGGAGCTGTGGGCAGTGGACGGCATCTCGTTCGACGTGGACATCGGAGAGACCGTGGGCCTGGTGGGAGAGTCCGGGTGCGGGAAGACGATTGTCGCCCACTCCATCCTGGACCTGATCCCATATCCCGGACGCGTGGTGAGCGGACGCGTGATGTTCGACGGTCGGGATCTGATGCGGGCTTCGCCTGAGCAGATGCGCCAGGTGAGGGGAGGCGGGATCGGGATCGTGTTCCAAGAGGCGGCGGCTGCCCTCAACCCGGTGTACAGGATTGGCGACCAGATCGGTGATGTGCTGCAGCTCCACCGGGGCATGAACAAGCAGGAGGCCTGGAAAGAGACGGTCCGCGTCCTGGGCGAGATGGGGATCCCGGAGCCCGAGAAACGGGCGAAGAGCTACCCGTTCGAGTTGTCGGGTGGCATGAAGCAGCGGGCCATGATCGCGATCGCCATGGCGGGACGTCCCAAGCTCCTCGTCGCGGACGAGCCCACGACGGCACTCGACCTAACGGTGCAGGCAGAGATCACGGATCTTCTGGAGCACATCCAGGAGCAGTACCGCATGGCCATCCTGATCATCTCGCACGACCTGGAAATGGTGGCCGAGATGTCGGATCGGTTGATGGTGATGTACACCGGCCGGATCGTCGAAATGGGCCACACCCGCGATCTCCTGGCAAACCCGGAGCACCCCTACACGAAGGGGCTTCTCGCAGCGATCCCGCAGCTCGGGGCCGGTTCGGACGTGCCGCTGGAGGGCATACCGGGCGCCGTGCCCGACCTCCTGGACCTGCCTGCGGGATGCACCTTTCACCCGCGTTGTCCGCTGGCGGACGCCGACTGCAGTGTCGAGCCGCCGCCCATCAAGACCGTTGGGTACGGACGCGAGTGCGCGTGCTACAAGGTGAGGATGCGGACGTGAGCAACGTCGCTCTCTCGGTCCGCGGCCTCGAGATGCACTTCCTCATGGGAAAGGGGTGGGCAGGCCGGCGCGAGCTGGTCCGGGCCGTGGACGGCGTGAGCTTCGACCTGCACCGGGGAGAGGTCCTTGGGCTCGTGGGCGAATCGGGCAGCGGCAAGACGACGCTCGGACGGACCGTCCTCCGGCTGATCGAGCCCACAGGCGGCACCATCCAGGTCAACGGGACCGACTTCATGGCGCTGAAGGGGAAAGCGCTCCGGCAGGCCCGACAGCGCCTGCAGATCGTGTTCCAGGATCCCTATGCCTCGCTCAGTCCGCGCATGCAGATCGGCCAGATAGTGGCCGAGCCCCTGAAGCTCCATCGGATCGTGCCGTCGGGGCAGATCAAGGCGAAGGTGATCGAGCTACTCGGTCGCGTGG
>JBDHBK010000244.1:0-4518 GCA_039592635.1 Gemmatimonadota bacterium | reverse complement strand
GCCTCGCCCGCTTCCACCGCGGGACGCGTCAGAATGATCCGGCGCACGCGCTTTCTGGCCAGGGCATCGACAGCCATCGCCACGCCCAGATAGGTCTTCCCGGTCCCCGCGGGTCCGATTCCGACCACGATATCGTTCTTTCTTATTGCAGATAGGTATTCCTTTTGGCCCTTTGACTTAGGTCGAATGACCTTACGTGCTCCCGGAAGTGCGACGACTTCCTCATCCGACTCCGGCACCGGAGTGAGCGGCTCCTTCTCGGCCTCGGCTGAGCGGCTCCTTCTCGGCCTCGGCGAAGAAACGCTCCACGTCGGCCAGATCGAAGGAACGGGTGAGCTGGGCCATACGGACCATTCTCTGAGCGACCGGCGTGCAACGCTCCACCGCCTCCACGTCTCCCGAGAGGATCAACTGGTCGTTGCGGAGAATGACCCGGAGGTCTCCGAGTCGGGCCAGCGCCTTCAGGTGAACGTCGTTCACGCCCGCCAGGAGCAACTCGTCAGCCCCCTCGGCCGAGAGGCGGTGCTGGATCACCGGCGCATCCAGCGAACCGGGGCTCGCAGCGTCCGAATCACTCATCGGCTTCGGCCCGCTTTCCGGCCAGCCGGATGCCCAGGTCCGCCAGCAGTTCGTCGTCCACCCCTGAGGGGGCTCCCTCCATCAGTCCCCGGGCGGCCGTCGTCTTTGGAAACGCGATCACGTCCCTGAGCGACGACACGTTCACCATCAACGCCACGAGTCGATCCAGACCGAGCGCGAAGCCTCCATGCGGCGGCACGCCATACCGGAAAGCCTCCAGCAGGAACCCGAACCGGTCGTCCACCTGTTCCGGCGTCATGCCAAGCACTTCCAGGATGGCTCTCTGCAGGGCCGGCACGTGGCACCGAATGCTGCCGCTGGCCAGCTCGGTGCCGTTCAAGACGAGGTCGTACGCACGCGATCGCACGGAAAACGGATCCGCGAGCAGCGCTTCGGGTGTCACGTCGACGGGCATGGTGAACGGATGGTGGCTGGCCGCGGGCGCCCCGGTCTCGGGATCGGCCTCGAACAGGGGAAAGTCCGTTACCCACACCCACCTCTCGCCTTCAGCGGCGGCCCCCAGTTCCGCGCCGAGCTGCCGGCGCAGCATGTCGAGCGCGGGCGAGGTCTCGGAATCCGGTCCAGCCACGAGCACGAGGAGGTCGCCCGCTGTGATTCCGGAGTGGGATCGGAGGACCGGGCCGGTTTCCTCGTCCACCGCGCGGGACGCGGGGCCGGTGAAGCCCTCCTCCGTGCACTTCATCCACAGGGCACCCTTTGCTCCTGCCTGACGTGCCGTATCGTTGATCGCATCGAGGCGCGATCGGGAAAGTGAAGCTCCACCCGGGACGACGAAGCCTCTGGCTCTTCCCCCCGCGGCAATCGCCCCGTCAATGATGCCGAAGCCCCGGCCGCCGAGCACATTCGAGAAGTCCTCGATTCGCCAGTCGATCCGGAGGTCGGGCTTGTCGGTGCCGTACGACTCCGTCGCCTCAGCCCAGGTCATCCGCGGGAACGGCGCGGGAATGGATCGGTCGAGTGTGGAGGAGAACATGTCGACCAGCATGAGCTCGCAGGCGGCAAACACGTCGTCCTCGGCGACGAAAGCCATCTCGACATCGATCTGGGTGAACTCCGGCTGACGATCCGCCCTCAGGTCTTCGTCGCGCAGGCAGCGGGCGATCTGGAAGTAACGATCGAAGCCCGCCACCATGAGCAGCTGCTTGTAGAGCTGCGGCGACTGAGGAAGCGCATAGAATTCGCCGTGATGAATCCGACTCGGCACCAGGTAGTCCCGGGCCCCTTCCGGGGTCCGCCGGGTGAGGAAGGGAGTCTCCACCTCCAGGAAGCCTTGCTGTGACAGCGATGCGCGCGCCGCATTGGTGGCCAGGTGCCGCACCACGAAGTGCTGTTGCAGCTCGGGCCGTCGCAGATCGAGCACCCGGTGTCGCAGACGCAGCTCCTCGGACGGCAATTCCTCCTCGGGAGGGACCGCGACCAGGATCGGGAGCGGGTCAGCGGAAGTCAGCACCTCCATCTCCCGAACCCGTATCTCGATCTCTCCCGTCGCCATCTCCGGGTTCACGGCTCCCGCAGGCCGCAGTTCCACCTCTCCCCGGATCGAAAGCACGTCTTCCGGATTCAACCTGGCCGCGGAGGCGATGACCTCAGCCGGCGTTGTTTCGGGCTCGAAGGCGAGTTGAACAAGGCCCGTCCGGTCACGGAGCAGGACGAACTTCCCTCCCCCCTGGTCACGGCGTCGGTGCACCCACCCGGCCAGTTGCACGGTCCGTCCGGACCAGCTGGCGTCGATCAGGCCGCAGGCCACGTCTCGATAGTGGGTCGGTCCGGGCTCACCACGAAAAGTACCGCGAGCGATCGTTCCGCCCGGTTCCACACTTCCCTCTTGACTCAGAGTTCCTCCCGTTTTGTGACTCGCTCCGGCCGCTTCGGCGGCTGGAGAACATTCCACAGTATCATACCCAGCGTCAGTCCGATGGTCGCGCCCGCCACATCGGCGGCCCAGTCGCCGAGGCTCGTGACCCGGCCCGGCAACCATCGCTGATGCACCTCGTCGAGCAAAGCGAAGGCGGCCAGGGCCAACAGCCCGACGAGCCACGCCACGACCCCCCGGCGGCCCATGGCGCACAGCGCGGCGCCCACCAGCCACCCCAGGACCAGATAGAGCCCGCCATGCACGAGCTTGTCTAACCACAGCGTGGGCACCCGGTTCGCGAAGTCCGCCACGGGGACCGTCGTCGCAACGAGGATCAGCACCGCCCAGGCGACCACGGACCGCCACGAGCCGGAAGGACCTCTCAAGCCCCGGATTCCAGAATCAGCTGCCGGAACCGGCCAGCATCCTGCGCGCCGGAGAGTTTGGCTCGAAGCTCTGCGTCACGCAGTGTTCGGCTGATGTGTCCCAGGGTCTTCACGTGGTAGCCGGCGGCCGACGGCGGCCCCACCATCATCACGACCAGTTGTACGGGACGCCCATCGACGGCCTCGAAATCCACCGGTTCGCGGGTCGTCCCCGCCACGATCTCCAGACGGCTCAATCCCGCGCACTTGCCGTGTGGCAGAGCGATTCCAGAGCCCACACCCGTGCTCAGGACCGACTCCCGTTCCACGACGACACGGTGGATATCGTCCAGCCAATCGAGGGCATCCGCCGCGGTGGCCAGGAGGAAACACATCTCCCGGAGGATCCCGGGCTTGTCCAGGGAATCCAGGGGTACCTTGATACGCTCCTCGGTCAGTCGCGAGGAGATCGTCAGGGACGGGCCTGGAGAACGGGTACTCGTGGCCGAGCTCCGGAGGCGGGGAACGGGCGGAGACTCCTGTGTGAGCCTCCGATTTCGCGGCGGTTAAGATATCCGGGACCCGCGGGGGCAGCAAGCTAACCCTTGCGCCGAGCCAGCCCGATGAAGATCGTCCTTCTCATGTCAGATCACACCGATATGGCCGGCCGTCAGGAGCTGCTCAACCACCATCCGGACGAGTACGAGACGATCCTCGGGCCGACGCTCGTCGAGCTGAACCAGCCCGCGTACCGGGCCCGGCAGATCGCCGGCTGGGTGCACGATCGGTTCGCCACCGGGTTCAACGAGATGACCGATCTCCCCACGGATCTGCGAACGCTCCTCGACGAGAGGTTCTCGGTTTCACCCCTGGAGATGGCGTTCCAGGCGCGTTCACGAGACGGTACCGTCAAGCACCTGTGGCGCCTGCGAGATGGAGAGCAGGTCGAATCCGTGCTGATTCCGTCGAGGGAGCGCGTCACCCTGTGCCTGTCGTCCCAGGCCGGGTGTGCCCTGGCCTGTCGTTTCTGCGCCACCGGTGATTTCGGATTCCGGCGACAACTGAGCGCGGCGGAGATCGTCGCGCAGTTCCGGGACGCTGAGCTCGTGTCGCGTCACGTGTTCGGACGCGGGATCGCCAACGTGGTTTACATGGGGATGGGGGAGCCCATGGCAAACCTCGACGCGGTCCTCGCGTCTCTCTCGATCCTGCACGGCGGGTTCGGTTTCGGCGCCCGACGAATTACCGTCTCCACGGTAGGTCTCGTTCCCGGAATCCAGGCGCTCGCGGCCCGGCCTGAGCCCTTCCGGCTGGCGGTGTCCCTCCATGCCCCCGAGCACTCGCTGCGCGAGATGCTGGTTCCGATCGAAAAACGATATCCCATCCCGGACCTGTTCGCGGCCCTGCGGGAGTACCAGGAGGCCAAGGGTCGGCGCATCACGTTCGAGTACACGATGATCGATCGGGTCAACGACTCCGTTGAGCTGGCCCATTCCCTGGCGGATCTCCTCCAGGACGTGGACGGCTTCGTCAACCTCATACCCTACAACCCCATACCGGGGCGGGACTGGCGTCCCAGTGGTGCGGAGCGTATCGAGGCCTTCGTCCAGGCACTCGAGTCGCGGGGTGTGGAGGCAGCCGTCCGCCGGCCTCGAGGGCGGGACATCGCTGCGGCCTGCGGGCAGCTGAGGCTCGAGC
>JBDHBK010000243.1:0-5529 GCA_039592635.1 Gemmatimonadota bacterium | reverse complement strand
GCCCAGTTCGTCGATCGTAGCGAGCAGCTCGCCGGTATAACTGTCGATCTGAGCCAGCAAGTCAGCCCAGGCACCGTTCCCCGTGTGTCCTTCGAAGTCCGGATGCGGAAGCGAGGGGAAGTGCGTCGCTGTGTAGGGCAAGTACACAAAGAATGGAGTGCTTGCTTCGGCCTGACGCCGCATGAAGTCGATGGCCTTGTCGGTCAGGTCGCGATCGATGAGCGGGCGGTACTCGAGGTTGTACGGGCGCACCTTCGTCGGCGTTTCCCCTCTCTGCGCCTCCATCACATACGTTTCGGGAACTCCGCTCTCGGCAAAGCCCGGTAGCGCAGAGTAGACCGACTCGTCCGTTGAGTTGGGCACTCCATACCACTCGTCGAATCCCTGATCGGTTGGGAAGCGGCCGTCGGTTCGACCGAGATGCCATTTGCCGTACATGCCGGTCGCATAGCCTGCCTGCGACAGCATTTCGGCCATCGTGACTTCCCATTGGACCAGCCCGTAGACGCCCTCGCCGAGGGGCACCGTGGCGTTTCCACTGCGTATGGCGTATCGGCCAGTCATCAGCGCCGACCGGGACGGCGTGCACTGCACCTCGACATTGAAGTTCGTCAGGCGAAGGCCCTCATCGGCCAGACGATCAATCCGAGGTGTTGCCGCACCACGGGTGATCCCGCCTCCGTTAAACCCCGGCTCGCCCCAGCCGAAGTTGTCCATGAATACAAGGACGATGTTCGGCCTTTCCTGTGCGTATGCGGGAGAGAAGCAGGGCACCAATGCACACGCAATCAGCACGAAGATTGTCGTTCTGTACGCTCTCATGGATTGATCCTCCTCTGCTCTAGCGCCAGACGAATTTGAATGCGAACTCGAAGTTCCAGTTGAAGGGCCGGCCATCGCCGACGGCGAAGCCCGGCCGCAAGTATCCGCTGATTCCGGATTGGGGCACGATCATGTAGCCGAATTCCAAATCGGTCTGCATGAACTCTGTGGAGTTCTCGTGATCCAGGATGACTTGGGGATTGACGACCAGCCAGTTCTTCCCCTTGGCGAGCATCCAGACGAAATACAGATCGATCCGACTCTGCTGGACGTCAGACCGGTCGGGGTCCCCGCCGACGGAGAACACGTATTGATAGCCCGGCGCAAAGATGCTGCCGCGTCCCAGGACATTGAACAGCGTAAAGAAGAGGGTCGGCGCGAGGGAGGTCTTGCCGGTACCGAGGGCGTCATCCGAAGCGGTGTTGAAGAAGGCCTCCAACCCGGGGGCAACACCCCATTTGTTGTTGACGTGTGCGAGCCACAGAAGGCGTCCGTCGAAGTCGCCGATACCTGAGACCGTGCGTTGGGAGGGGTTGTCGACGCTTAGCGTGTTCCAGTACCCCCGGAAGCGCAGCGCGAACTTCTTACCCAAGTCGTCCCAACGGCCGGCTCCCGTGAGATTCGACAGATCTCTTCCCAGAGGCGCACTGAACTGGAACGTGTTTTTGACCATGGAGCCGCCGTCATCCCGGAGCCAATCCATTCCCGTAATGAAGCGCATGTCGTACGTGAAGTTGAGCGGGTTGGTGCCGGTATTGTCCTCTTTCTGGCCTTCGGCATCCTGCGCTTGGGCCGCCGTGGGAGCTACCAGTACCGCGAGCTGGATGCAGAACAGCGTGATCAGAGCTGCGCCCGCAAGCTTTAGAGTCTTCACAGCCGGTATCCTCCTCGTGGGTAGCGTGCTTTGACTGTGGTCCTGACAAGTCGGACCGGGCTCTGTCCCGCGTCCTACTCCGTCGATCCGTCCTCGAGATTCATTCGAGCCGCGATCGCCTTCAACGTCGCGAGCTCCACGTCGCAGATCGCCCGAGTGGCGACGATCAGAGACCAGGCTGCGTAGGCCTCGATGCCCTCAACTCGGCTTCTGAGCATCTCGATCTCTCCCTCGCCCTTCCGAAGCCCGACGTGACCGTTCGCGGCGAGCGCTTCCGCTTCAGCCTGGACCTGCATGCGCTCCTGAGCGGCCATGGCGTCGTCCGTGACCCTCTTCGACGAGGCCTCGGCGACGGCGATCGCCCGGCTCAGACTCTCGCGCGAGGTCCCGCTCGCCTCGATCGTCCGCCTCAGTGTCCTCATGCGCTCTTCGAAATGTCCCAGCCTTCGTCGCAGACCGTCGACCGGCCGGTCGTTATGTACACGCATGCCGCATCCCCGACTCCAAATTGCCCGTCGCCCCGTCATGGGCGGACGGAACCCGGCATAGCAGATCCTGTGCCGTCTGAGGCCGTAAATGGCGATCTGCCGGAATTGTCTGTGTATTAAGCATTTACGGCGGCAAGAGCGCGTCGGCACACCTGACAAAGGGATCGAAATGGGCGAGTTTTCGCCCCTTGTTGCGCCGGGAGGGTGTCAGATTTCGCCCCCATAGCCTATCTTCTTCCGCCTCCATCGCGCGACGGTCTGATGCGGAGAAGAGCCAGTGGATTCCATAGCCCTGCACATCGACGAGCTGCCGGGTCCTGCATTGGCAGCCGACCCCGACGGATCCATCCTCCAGGCGAACGCCCTCGCCGGGAGGCTGCTTGGAATGGAGCCCGAAGCCATGGTCGGTCTCGAGTTCCCAAGCCTGATCGAGGAGAAATACCGCGAGGAGTGGATTCAGCGCCTGGGGTCGATCTCAGGGCCCGAGTCGAGTGTGCAGTGCGATCGCGTCCGCTGTGTAGCCGGTGATGGTCGCGAGCTGACGGTCGACATCGATGCAGGCGCCACGGCAGACGGTCGGCTTGCGATCCTGATTCGCGACGTCTCAGCCGAACAGAGGGCCCTTGCGGACGTGGAGGCGAGGGAGCATCGGCTCCGAATCGGTGCGCAACACCTCACGGACCTGATGCAGTTCGTGGACATTCCACGCGACCACGTCGACTGGTACGGCGGCTTGGAATTCCTGGGCTATGCCGATGGTGAGTTCCCGAATACCCTGAGCGGCTGGCTGGAGTTCATACACCCGGACGACCGGGATCGCATCGAAGCGGATTACCACGCGTGCGTGACGAGCGGGTCACCGACCTGGGAGTTCCGATACCGGATTCTCGCCGCGGATGGGACGTATCGCCATCTGCTCGACCGCGGATCGTTCATCGGCTTCGTCGACGGCGCTGGGGCCCAGGGCATCGGCGGGATCATCGACGAGACCGAGTACGTCGTGGCCCGACAGGAGCTCGAAGCCGCACTCGCCGAAGTCTCGACGCTGCGCGACCGACTGCAGGCCGAGAGCCAGTACCTGCAATCCGAGATCGCGTCGATGAGCGGCTTCGAAGAGATGGTTGGGCGCAGCGGCGCGCTCAAGCAATCGTTCGCCAAGGTCGAGTCCGTGTCCCACACGGACGCCACCGTGCTGCTACTCGGGGAGACGGGAACCGGGAAGGAGATGTTGGCCCGCGCCATTCACCAGCGGAGCGCGCGGAGTGATCGAGCGCTGATCAAGGTGGACTGCGGCACGCTGCCCGCAGGGCTCGTGGAGAGCGAGCTCTTCGGCCACGAGAAGGGCTCCTTCACGGGCGCCCTCGACCGGAAGATCGGACGCTTCGAGCTGGCGCACAGAGGGACCATTCTGCTCGATGAGATCGGCGAGCTTCCGCTCGACCTGCAGGCAAAGCTCCTGCGCGCCATCGAGGAAGGCGAGATCCGGCGAGTGGGGGGCAAGGACGATCTATCAATCGATGTTCGGGTGATCGCCGCCACGAATCGTGACTTACAGACTGAGGTGCGGGAGGGGCGCTTCCGGGCGGATCTGTACTACCGCCTGAACGTCTTTCCGATCACGTTGCCGCCGCTCAGGGATCGCCGCGAGGACATCCCCGACCTCGTCTCCTTCTTCGTCGGCAGCAGCGCCAAGCGTCTGGGTAAGCACGTCGTCGGCGTCGCCGAGTCCAGCATGAACGCCATGGTCGCGTATCAATGGCCGGGTAACGTCCGCGAACTGCGAAACGTGATCGAGAGAGCGGTGATCCTGTGCCCCGGGGACACCCTGGTCGTTGATCCCTCCCAGCTTGGCGTGAGCGCTGCAGCTGTCGATCAAGGGGCACGGTAACGCGGCCAGCCGCCTCGGAATCGCGCCCAGCACGCTACGCTCGCGTATGAGGACGCTGGGGATCAAGCGGCCGAACTGAGTACGAGTGAGGGCGGTGTCGGAGCACCCCAGCAGGCAAGCGAGAAGTCGGATGAACCCGCTCCACTTCGCCCGTACTTTGCCCGCCAGTGAGGAACCACAGAGGAATCTGAGAAGCTCCCCGACTTTGGATGTACTTTGGATGACTGTAGGGCAAAATAGGGCAAGATTGGGAAAAGCCTCTGGCAGGATTTGAGCAAATACCCCGAATTCTCAGACTATGAGGGAAAATTGGGAACGCCCGAGAACCGGTCCCAGGCGTTCCTAATCCGAAGGTCGGAGGTTCGAGTCCTCCCGGGGTCATTCTTCCAACTGATTGTCATCCAATTCGTTATGGGATTGGACTCAAGGGCCGAGGGGGCCGCGCAAGGGCGGGTGAGTCACTTCTAGGTACACATTCGCTCCGCAGGCTCAGCTGAGGTGTGGACGCTCGCTCTGGCTATCTTCGGGGTCCGGAGAGTAAGACGCGGACGTTGTGGCCCGCCGACACCCGGCCGTCTGTGACCCCATGTCCCACGTTGGCAACCACAAGCGGCCTCGCGTCGCTCTCCATGTGAGTGCGCAAAATGTAGTTGCGCGCTGATCGAATGTATGGGCACGGATCTTCCTACTGTCGATAGGTGCGCCCCGCCTGTCGTTAATCTAGACAAATCGAAACCCCGTTACGCTCGGAGAACGAAATGCGTTCACGTCTGGCGGGATTGGTGCTGCTTGGTGCCGTGCTCGGACTTACCTCATGTGACTCTCAGACGACGGAACCCGACGCTCAGGTTGAGGAGTTGTCGGCGAAGAAGGACATCACGCCGATGAAGATGGGTTGTATCGATCACGACAACCCCGGCTGTCTGCCGATCGGTCCGGGTGATGATCCTAGCCCGAATGCGGGCGGGGTCTGGATGGGGGTCGGCGGCGGGACCCTCACTGAGACATGGTGCACGACGAACGGAAACGACATTGATCACGACGGACTGGACGACCACTGTGAGTATCGGCTGGCCTGGACGTTTCGCCCGCTGATGCGCTCCTACAAATGGGATGACGTGAGTGGTGAACCGTACTACGTCGTCGAGGAGCTCGGAGGCGACTACCGGATCATCTATATGCTGGCTTACTACGAGGATTGGGGCCATTCGGCCACGTGGCACCCCATCACGTCGCCAGGCCACATCGGCGACTCGGAGTTCGTTGCGGTCGATGTCGACTACAACAGCTCGACGCAGCATTGGGAGGTTCAGGGCATAATCGCGTCCTGCCATTTCGAAGCCCTATCGGACTGCACGTATTGGCGCGGACACGGCGATTGGGAGTATCCGGAGCAAGACCGCTGGTATCCGAGGGTCTACGTGTCTGTCAACAAGCATGCCGGCTATCCCAGCGAC
>JBDHBK010000242.1:0-4262 GCA_039592635.1 Gemmatimonadota bacterium | reverse complement strand
TACCCCAGCCTGCGCCCTGGGGTGCTGGAGCGGCCGCCTCAGCGGTAGCTCGTGACGCAAAGGTTCAGACCTCAAGAGTGGATCACGACGGCACCGTCGCAAGTAGCCTCTCGACCTGCGTGGCTGGATTGCCCTGCAGCCTCGACAGCAAAAGGTCAGCTATCTCCCCTCGGGGGTCGCCCCGGTAGCGCAGATCTTCCGCGAAGCGGATCTGAGGTCCGAGGTCTATCCACTCAGGTTCGTCCTTCAGATGGCGGATCGCGTACATGCACGCGTCCAGGTACCCGAGGTCCAGGCTCCCCTCAAGCGCTAACAGGACGGGATCACAGAATGCCTGGTCTAGATAGCCGGAGTCGACAAGCTCTCTCGGAAACAGCCAGGTGGAAATCCAGCGCTCTCCGAACCAGTAAGTGACCAGTGCGGGACTTTCGGGCGACCTGTTCTCAAGCTCGACTACCGTGTACGAAAGCCACACAGGTCGGGATAGTGCGAGGCACGGTTGTTCTCTGGTCCCCCATCCCCGTATTTGGACACCCATGGTCGAGTGGGTCATGACTCTCTCCATTTCGGCTCGGGCCATTCCCGGCCCTGAGCTTGCCGCCGGAGCCGCACCTCCTCCTCTACGACTTGCCGCTGCCTTGCCGCTGCCTTGCCGGAAAGGAGTGGTCTCAGCAGACGTGACAGAATTGCCTTCGGTGGGGTTACCGCAGAAGTCAGCGATCGGCAAGAAAGCTCGGACGCGGGTGCACGGGGGGCGGAGCCTTCGAGTCCCTCCGGGCGTATTCCTGCAAGTTATTGGTGACCCATAGTTTACGGCTGCCACTTTGCCACGTTTGACCTCGGCCTTCTGATCCGCTGGGTCAG
The DNA here is from genome assembly GCA_039592635.1 of Gemmatimonadota bacterium. GTDB lineage: Bacteria > Gemmatimonadota > Gemmatimonadetes > Palauibacterales > Palauibacteraceae > Benthicola. The sequence continues at coordinate 3,398 of JBDHBK010000242.1, read as the reverse complement.
TTTCTGATCTAGATTGCCCCGCTGAATAGGCGTTTTCCCTTGTCCGCCTGAGCGGCGTGGCGAGTTCCTTTCCCGTATATTGATCTTGCCTCCCTCGTTCCACCGGAGGCGTCTATGTCCGACCTCCTGGAACGTCTCAAGGCCGCCCTCGCCGACCGCTACGCCGTCGAATCGGAGATCGATCGCGGCGGCATGGCCACCGTCTTCCTCGCCGATGACCTGAAGCACCACCGCAAAGTGGCCATCAAGGTCCTGCATCCGGAGCTCACTGTCACTCTCGCCGCCGATCGCTTCTTGCAGGAGATCCAGATCGCCGCCGGCCTGAACCATCCGCACATCCTGGCGCTCTTCGACTCGGGCGAAGCCGATGGCCTGCTCTACTACATCATGCCGTACGTGGCGGGTGAGTCTCTACGCCAGCGCCTGGAACGAGAGAGCCAGCTCGCGGTCGAGGAAGCGGTGCGCATCGCCGTCGAGGTGGCCGACGGGCTGGGTTTTGCCCATCGCCAGGGAGTAATCCACCGGGACATCAAGCCCGGGAACATCCTCCTGTCGGACAAGCACGCCGTGATCACGGACTTCGGGATCGCGCGGGCCATCACCGTCGCGCAGGGCGAGCGGGTCACGAGCACCGGCCTCGGTGTGGGTACGCCGCTGTACGCCAGCCCCGAGCAGGCGACGGGGGCGGAGACGCTGGACGGGCGGACAGACATCTACTCGCTGGGTTGCGTGATTTACGAGATGCTCGCGGGCGAGGTCCCGCTGGCCGCGTCCACACCGCAAGCCGTACAAGCACGGCGGGTGGCGGAGACGCCGAGTCCTATTCACCCGATGCGAGACACCGTGCCGCCTCTCCTGGATCAGGTGATCGGGAAGGCCTTGGCCCGGTTGCCGGCGGACAGATGGGACACGGCGGAACATTTTGGCAACGCGCTCATGACGGCCACCATGGATGCGACGCCGGTGGCGAGGCTGGACCTGGCATTGACTCCCGGCCTTGTCACGGCCACCCGGCGACCGGCGCGACGGTTGCTGAAATGGCTGCTCATAGCCGCGCCCTTGGTCGCTGCTGCGGCAGTTGGTGTGTGGCTCGTCAACGATCGCCTGGCTACCGAAGAACCGGCACAGTCGGGAGCACCAACCGCTGCGGTGCGGGAGGTACAGCTCACTCAAGGCGTTCGGGCGTTTCTGCCTTCGATTTCGCCCGACGGTGGTCAATTCGCTTTCGGGATCGTGGAGGAAGACGGTGGCATACGCATCGTCGTGCGCGACACAGAGGACACCCAGCCGGAAAAGACCCTCGCTGTTGTGGACGCGCTACGGAGCCTCGACTGGCTGCCCGACGGTTCGGCCCTGGTCCTTAGCGGATCGCATCTGGGCCAGTCCGGCTACTACACGGTGCCAACGACGGGCGGCAGACTGCAGCCCGTCGCGGGAAGGGTGTTCTCGCCCGACGGAAGCGAGGTGCTTCAGTGGGAACGGGACTGGAAGCACGTGCTGGTGCTGTCCACCGAGCCGGCCAGAGCAGATACGGCCGGCCGGGCCGAGCGACTCGACTCCATCCCGATCGCGGGTGATTACTGGACCATATCAGACATCGCGTACTCACCTCGTGGAGACTACCTAGCCGTGGCAACGGGAAGGGGAATGGGCGACGCTGAAATCAGAGCCGTCAGCCGAGACGGTGAGGACCAGCACATTTTGGCTCCTGTGATCCCGCTGCCTTACTCGCTGAACTGGCGGGCGGATGGCCGGGTCCTCTACTACGTGCGCTTCCTCTACGGCGGAACCGTACTCATGAGAATCGCGACAACGCCGTCCGGCGAGGCGGTCGGCGAACCAGAGTTGCTGTTCGACGTCGGTAGGCGGGACGTGGACATAACGCCTGACGGTCGAAGGCTGGTGGTGCAAAACGTTTCCACAGGAGTGAGAATCGTGCGGCTCCGACGGGCCGGCCCTGACAGCCTGCACGTGGAGCCGATACCCGGCACAGACGACGCGAGAGAATTCTTCTGGGTGTCCCCAAATGGCCGGTGGCTGGCGTTCATTCGCGAAGGTACACTTGGCCTGGATATCTACAAGGTGCCGATCGAAGGAGGCAGGCCACAACGACTCACCTCCGTTGGCACCATCTGGGACTTTCGGTGGTCACCCGATAGCGAGATACTTGCCTTCAGCGCCCGCTGGCAGGACACCATGACCGTATGGTTCGTCCCGGCATCTGGCGGATCACCGACTCCGCTGGCCGGGAGTCGCTCTCACGGCGACTTGTCGTGGGCTCCGGGCCCGCTGATGTATCGGAAGACAAACGGGTCGTTCTGGGTTGCGGACAGCCTGCACATCCGCATAGGCGACGAGTTATTGCCCCTGACCGCCGCCAATCTGAATCGGTCCGGTGGCGTCGTTGAGGAGCAGGGCAGGCCGTTCGTGACGAACGACTCCCTAGGCCGCGTGCAAGGACTCGCAGTCTCCCCCGACGGCCGGTGGGTGTTTACCTGGTGGGAAAGGCAAGACAATCCGGGACAGTGGAAGATCTCACTCACGGACTCGACGCAGACGCTCGTGCAGCCGGATGCGAGGTCTAGGATATACTGGCCCGAGACCCAGACCCCAGATGGACGTGCTGTCATCTGGCAGTCCGAGAACGAGTTCGTACTGATCCCGACAGAGGGCGATGAGCTGGAGACAGTCCTGACCCTTCCCGAGGAGCCGGAGTACCGTTGCGACCCAGTCTACACGGACTCCGAGTTGTCCTTCGTCTGCTGGGAGATCCTGGGGCAGTCCAGCGACGTCTGGCTCATCGAGAACTTCGACCCGCACTTGGACTGAGCCCACGCATGCAGCCTGGGTCAGAATCTGGGTCAGTTTGAATGCGTGATTCTGCCGTATGCCCGGGCTCGGGACACGTAAGAATACAGTAGATAAGCTCTATTCGTACTGTATTCTACAGTATTTCAGCCTGTTTCGAGGCCGACTTCGGACCAGAAGGCTGGGGGTAGTCCTGCGCTCGCCTGCGGCGTGCTCGGAAGGCTGCTTCGCAGCGGCGAGTCCCTCCGGGCGTACTTCGAAGACACATCTTCCTCGGCGAGCGGCGCGGCTGGGAGATGATCTTCGCCACCTCTGCCGGTCGACCCACCGATACTCGCCTCAGGAAGATCTGTCCCTCGAGAGCGGGAGCGCCTTCGGCAATGCTCGGGATGCTGCCTGCGGCAGCGACGAGATCTGCCGGGGCTGTTGCCCGCCCGCCACACTTGACATCCAGTGGCGAATCCCAGTCTCTTAGGGGTGGCGTAACCTACTGTGTCTAATGTTCGTCCTCCGCATTCTCATGTCGTGTGGGACGCAACCCTCGTGGTGAAGAGCCGACGGCTCTTCACGTGGTTGTTCTGATCGTCCCG
>JBDHBK010000241.1:0-4271 GCA_039592635.1 Gemmatimonadota bacterium | reverse complement strand
TGCTCGGCGAGCTCCAGCTTGTTCGCGCCGGTCTTGACGTTCGTCCCGTCGAGCTTCTTGACGTAGGCCTTGTCGAACACGGCCGGCATCGGCTTGATGGACCGCATGTAGTCTGCGATCGGTTCCAGGTCCTCGGGCTTCAGGACGCCACAATGCCGGGCCGAGTCGTACGCGTCATCGGGGATCGGGTCCCACGCGCCGAACACGATGTCGTCCAATTCGGTCAGAGGAACGAGGTCCTTGATCAGGGGCGTCCGATGTTCCGTCCGCTTTCCCAGACGGACCGTCGCCATCTGCGTGAGTGAGCCGATCGGCTTCGCCAGGCCACGCCGCACCGACTCGACGCCCGCGATCGTGGTCGTGGAGACGGCTCCCAGGCCGACCAGCAGTATTCCCAGGCGCCCGTCGGCCGGGGCGATTTCCATTGGAGCATTCTGATCATTCATTGCATAAAATCCACTTAAGGTAAACGACACTAACTATCTTTTTTATTCAACTTACGATGTAACCAATCCGGCATTTTCCATACGGCGTTCCCCACGGCGATACCCTCTGGACGCGTGTTCAGGTACACCCATCCGATGCGCTGCAGAACGGTCAGGTTGGTGAGAATGGCCAGGCCCCAGAGCACGACCCGGAGAACGGCCCCGTTGCCCTGCTCTCCGAACAACAGGGCGGCGGCGCCGATCAGGATCACGCGCTCAGCTCGCTGCATGATGCCCACCGAGCAATCGATGCCCAGGGCCTCGGCGCGGGCCCGCGTGTAGCTGATCATCAGCGATCCAGCCATCGCCAGGATCACCACGTAGATCATCACGACATCGTTGGGGCCGGCTCGATAGTCGTTGTACAGGGAAAGCAGGCCGATGTAGACGATGATCTCGGAGAGACGATCGAGCGTCGAGTCGTAGAACGCGCCGAATGGCGATGCCAGCCCGGTCCGGCGGGCCACCGTACCGTCGAAGAGGTCGAAAATGCCCCCCAGCAGGATCAGCGCACCCGCAGTGCGCACTTCGTGCTGGTGGAAGAAGTACCCGGACGAGCACGTGATGAGAAAGCCGAGCGTGCTCAGCGTGTTCGGGTGGACGCGGGCGCGAACCATCCAGTTGATGATGGGATCGACGGCTGCCCGAAGTGCCTTCTCGAGCGCGTCCCGGATCTTCTTCATGAGGGGATGATGATCCGTGACTGCTCTCCCGCCTTGACTCCCTCGCCGATCGACTGGTTTACCTTCTCCATGAGCTTGTCGAAGTTGGCCTGGGCCGAAATCAGCGACTGGTATCGAGTGCTCGTCTGCATTTCCTCGCTCAGCCTGCCGAGCTCCTCTCGCAGGTCCTCGGGAGGCTCTTCCTCCCGCTCCAGGAATCCGATCAACTTCTCCTGCAGCGCCCGGATCCCGTCCAGCCTCGCCCTGGCTTCTTCGTCACCGTCGATATCCCGCATCGCGGACCTGAGATACGCGTATTCCGGCGTCTGGGAGATCAGCCGGCCCACGTCGGTCGCTCGCTCGAATATCGCATCCCTGTCGGACATATCCATGCCAGTCTCACTGTTTTGGTGACACGTCACTTCGAACGGCGCGGCCGTCGCGCCTCAAGTCTTTTAACATAACGCTGACTTCGGCCAGCCGCGACAGATATCGCGGCCCATGCGGGCCCGATAGACTCACGCCAGGGCGACGACAAACCGCTCCCGCCCGGCCAGATCGGGCGTGACACGAACCTCGTCCCACGAGGACTCCTGCTCCAGCAACCGGCGGACCGCCTCGCCCTGGTCGGCCCCCACCTCCAGGAACAGACCGCCTCCCGGTCGCAGGTGCGCTGACGCTGACGCCAAGATCCGGCGGACCACGTCGAGGCCGTCCACACCGCCGGCCAGGGCCTCACGCGGATCGTGTTCCCGTACTTCGGCGGGCAGCGTGGGAACCACCGAGTCCTCGACGTAAGGAGGGTTGGAGACGATCAAGTCAAAGGTCTCCCCGGGCTCGATCACTTCCCACAGCGACTCGCCCGTCAGCTTGAAATCCACCTTCTCATCAAGCCCCAGCGAACGCGCGTTTTCTCCTGCCTGGTCGAGAGCGCGAGCGGAGACGTCTATGGCCACGGCACGATTCACGATGCCCTCCTGCAACAGCGATAGCGCAATCGCTCCGCTGCCCGTGCCGATATCGAGCGCGACGTCCAGCCGGGGCTGCAACGTCTCCTCCCGACGCACCACACGCCGCACGCCACCCGACGCCTCGGCGCGGCGCGCCCAGTCAACGATCAGCTCCACCAGCTGTTCCGTCTCGGGCCTTGGCACCAGGGCGCGCCCGTCGCACACGAGTACCAGGTCGCGAAAGGCCACCGTGCCCTCGATGTGCTGAAGGGGTACGCCGGACAGTCGGCGGTGCGCGATCGTAGCGATGTGACCGGCTTCTTCAGGTTGGACCACGAGATTCGCGTGGAGAAGAAGGTCCGTGCGGGAGACCCCGAGTACGTGCGCAACCAGGCGCTCCGCCTCGTGCCGCGCCCCCTCGATCCCGCCCGTTTGCAGCTCGGCCGCGAGCCCCTCGATCACGTCGCTCCGGCTGGGTCCGGGAAGCCTGCGAATCGGACCTTCGTCGCGTAGGCCGGGTTGGCTCACCCCGGATCTTCCTCGTGCATCCGCTCCTCGAGCCCCGCGGCCCGCAAAGCATCGACCACCTCGTCCAGGTTGCCCCCCAACACGGCCTCGAGCTGGTGGAGGGTGAGGTTGATCCGATGATCCGTGACCCGGTTCTGGGGAAAATTGTACGTCCGGATCTTGGCCGACCGATCGCCCGTGCCGACGTGGGCCCTGCGCTCCCGCGAGCGCTCGGCCTCTTGCTCGGCCACCACGCGATCGAGCAGGCGGCTGCGCAGCACCTTCATCGCCTTGGCTTTGTTCTTGTGCTGCGATTTCTCGTCCTGGCACGACACCACGAGGCCCGTCGGAAGGTGCGTGATCCGCACCGCCGAGTCCGTGGTGTTCACGGACTGCCCTCCCGGGCCGGAAGAACGGAACACGTCGATCTTCAGGTCGCCCGGATCGATCTCCACGTCCACCTCTTCGGCTTCGGGGAGTACCGCCACGCTGGCGGCGGACGTGTGAATGCGTCCCGAGCTCTCGGTCACGGGTACCCGCTGGACCCGGTGCACTCCCGACTCATAGCGGAGCGCTCCGTACGCGTCGCGTCCGCGCACGATGAAGATGACCTCCTTCAAGCCACCGAGGGTGCCCTCGCTCGAGGACAGGACCTCGATCACCCAGCCGCGCGCGTCAGCGTAGCGGCTGTACATCCGGTACAAATCAGCCGCGAACAGGCCCGCCTCGTCTCCGCCGGTGCCAGCGCGGATCTCTACGACCGCGGGACGATCATCCAGCGGGTCTTTGGGAACGAGGAGCGCACGAACTCGCTCCTCTACCCCATCCATGTCTTCCTCCAGCGACTCCACTTCGAGCCTGGCCATGGAGGCCAGCTCTGCTTCGGTCGAGTCCAGCAGCTCACGGGCCTGGGCAAGATCGTCGAGCATCTTGAGGTACTGGCGGCCCACCTCGACCAGGGGAGTCAAATCGGAGTGTTGCTGCGCGACGGTGCGAAGCAGCCCCGGATCCGCCAGTACGGCCGGATCCGCGAGCTGTGCCGCAAGCGATTCGTAGGTCTCGATGACTGCGGCGACGCGACTGGCGAGCTTCTGGGCGTCGGCCATGTTCAGAGAAGAGGGGCTGTGGGGTCTACCCGGGGCGCCCCGTGGACGCCCCGTGAGATCACTCTGCCGCCGCGTCTACGGCCTTCTCGGCCTCGGCGTCCACGTCGGTGTCGGCCTCGGCGACTTCTTCCACCTCGGCAACGGCGACCGTCTCTTCCATCTCTTCCATGACGTGATCGGATCCCGCGTCCGAGGAACCGTACTTGCGTCGGAATCGCTCGACCCGGCCAGCGGTATCGACCAGCTTCTGACGACCCGTGAAGAACGGATGGCAGTGCGAACAGATCTCCACGTGCAGTTCATCGACGGTGGAGAATGTCTCCGACACGCGTCCGCACGCGCACGTAATCTTCGTCGGCGTGTATTCCGGGTGGATCCCTGGCTTCATCTTAGCGCTCCAACTGAGTTGCGGCTTCCCGTACGCGCCCCACGCTGCGACGTGGGGTGCAAAGCGTGTGAAAATGGATCCCACGACGCGATTCGTCAACCGTGCGTTGACCGGGAGCACCCGGAGCGCAACCTTCCACCGCGGGCAGTGTAACCGTGATCGACGTCTGTTCA
>JBDHBK010000240.1:0-4276 GCA_039592635.1 Gemmatimonadota bacterium | reverse complement strand
CGGATCTCGAGCGCGAGAATCGCGAACTGAGGGAACAGCTGTCGCTTCCGGAAAGACGTCCGGGATCGTACGTGGTCGCCGAACTGGTTCCCGGTCGGCCTTCGATCGGCGATTCTCACAACTTCCTGCTGCGGAGTCTGTCCCTTGCGGACGCTCAGGTGCCGACGGGCGTCAGCGTCCCGGATGGACTGGTCGGCGTTCTGCGTTCCATCTCCGGAGCGACCGGACTCGGGGAGTTCTGGACACATCCGGACTTCAGGGTCAGCGTTCGTTCGGCGACGGGTGGAGCGACGGGGATCGTGCGAGCGTTCGTCGGCGACGACGGCGAAACCCTGATGCTGGTGGAGGGGGTACCGTACCAGGCGAGGATGGCAGAAGGCGCGATTCTCGAGACGGCCGGACTGGGCGGTGTCTTCCCGAGTGGAATCCGGGTCGGAACCGTTCTCAGGGAGTCGGCGTCCCGGTCTGGTTGGTCGCACAGCTATCTCGTGGCGCCAGCCGTGCAGCCGGGAGCCGTGCGGGCCGTCACCGCCTGGAACCGGGCCGCAATGCAGCCCCCCCCCCCAAGTCTGGATTCGCCTGCGATCCCAGACTCAGGGGCAGTGCAGGAGGAGGTGGCGGTTGACAGGCCTTAGGCGGGGGTGGAGCGCTGACGCGGTCGTCGTCCTCACCCTGGTCGTGCTGCATTTCACCCTGTATCGGTTCTTCGGCCGGTGGCCGGCGATGCCGAATCTCCTGATCGGAGGACTTCTCCTCGCGGCGCTGCGAATGCGAGCCGGATACGCGGCGTTTCTGGGCTTTGGCCTGGGCGTACTCGAGGCCGCCATGGGAATGGAGGGACTGGGTACTCTCTCGCTCGTTCTCACCCTCGTGGGCTACCTCGGGGCGCGTTCACGCGATCTGCTCTTCGCCGATGCTCGACATTACGTGTTCATTTACCTGTTCGTCGGAACCTGGATGGCCGAAGTGGCGCTGATACTGGCCATGCCCGGGGTGGCGAACCTGCTGGGCGCTCTCGTTCTCGCGCCGGTGAGCGCCTTCGGGACGGCCGTAGTCTGCGGTGCTGCCGAATCGGTGGCTTCGACCCTTCGCCGGCCGTGATCGGGAAATGACCACAGGAGAGGTTTCTCGTCTCAGTCGCGCACGGCGTTCACGTGCGGCAGCAGCGCTTCTCTTCTCGGTGATCTTGATCCTTGCGGCGGCCTTCTTCCGCTTGCAGGTGCTGGGCGGAGGAGCCTACGAACTGCAGTCCCGCAACAACAGGCTGCGTCCGATTCCCATACCCGCGGCGCGCGGGGCCATCTACGATCGTCACGGAGAACTGCTGGCAGAGAGCATCCCCGGGTACTCGCTGTCTCTTCTGCCAGCGCCTCCCGACTCGGCGCGTGTCACTCTCGATCGGCTGGCTCCGTACCTGAGTCTCACGCCGGAAGGCATCGAAGGGATCCTGGAGCGACGCAGCCGTAACCCGCAGCTTCCAGTGCTCGTGAAGGACGACCTGAGCTTCGATCAGGTGGCGGCGGTGGAGGAGCGGCGGCCGGATTTCCGCCTGGTCGTCATCGAGACTCACCCCCGCCGGCGCTATCCGGCGGGGGCCACGGTAGCGCATGTGACGGGCTATGTGGGAGAGATCAGTGAGGGCGAACTGGACAGCGACGCGTTCGTAGAGTACGAGGCCGGCCGAACCGTGGGCAAGCAGGGTGTTGAGCGATCGTACGAGGCGCTGCTGGCGGGTACGGCGGGAACGCACTACGTGGAGGTCAACGCCCGCGGTTCCATTGTGCGGGAATTCCCGTCTGACCTGGCCAGGGCGGCGGAGCCGGGCACCGACCTGACCCTCACCCTGGATCTGGGCCTGCAGCAGTTCGCTGACTCGATCTTCCCCGAGGGCGATGTCGGTGGTGTCGTTGCGCTCGATCCCCGGACAGGCGAGATCCTCCTCCTGTACAGCAACCCCAGCTTCGATCCGAATCTGTTTGTGGGCGGGATCAGCGAGGTCGAGTGGGCAGCGATCCGGGACCATCCCGGACAGCCGATACTGAATCGGGCCGCTGCGGCCCTGTACCCACCCGGATCTATATGGAAGCTCGTTCTTTCGACCCTGGGGCTTCGGCAGGGTACGATCGGGATCGACACCTACATGCCTACATCCTGCCGTGGTGCGCTTCAATACGGCCGCCGACCCTTCCGTTGCTGGAAGCCCGAGGGGCACGGTCCGTTGGATCTGTCGGGGGCGATCAAAGAGAGTTGCAACGTCTATTTCTACCAGCTGGGCCTGCGGTTGGGGCTCGATCCCCTCCTCTCCGGCGTGGACGAGTTGGGGTTCAACCAGGCCACTGGAGTGGACCTTCCCGGCGAGATTTCCGGTCGGTTCCCGCAGTCGAGAGACTGGTACAACGAGAGATTCGGGCGAAGAGGCTGGACGGAGTCCGTGGTCCTCAACCTGTCGATCGGACAGGGTGAGACCGAGCAGACGCTGCTCCGGATGGCGCAGTTCTACTCGGCCCTGGCTACTGGAGAGTCCCCTGTCGTGCCACATCTCCTGCAGTCCGCCGAGTTGCAGCAGCTTCGGGAAGACTGGAGCCTGGATCTGTCTGAGGCCCATCGACGGGATCTGGTATCGGCGCTCACCCGCGTCGTGAACGAACCCGGGGGGACGGCCTATTGGCACAGGCCACGCGAATGGACGCTGGCCGGGAAGACAGGCACGGCTCAGAATCCGCACGGGGAGCCACATTCGTGGTTCGTCGGGTTTGCACCGGCGAGCGAGCCGCGCATCGTCATCGCCGCGATCGTCGAGAACGGTCACCCGGACAACCAGACTTCCCGCGCCGTGCCCCTGGCGTCCCAATTGGTGTCGCGCTACCTCCGGTCCGAGGGAGTCCCGCCAGACCGTGCGATCGAAGCTCCTGCACCGATTCCGGCTCCGATCGCCACTGACGTCGAAGGCGGTGTCCAGTGAGGCGAGAGCGTGCGGCTGCCCTTCACGGACTCGGCGACCCCACCCTGCTCGGAGGAGCCCTGCTCCTGGCGGCTCTTGGGATCGGCATGATCTGGTCGGCGGGGCAGATCGATCTTCCATCCGCGGTCACGGGTGCCTGGCGCCGCCAGCTCGTGTGGCTGGTCATCTCGATCGTCGCGTTTGCCGTCGTGGTCCGGGTCCCGATGCGGTGGCTGGAGTGGGCCACACCCTGGATCTATGCCTTCGCGATCTTCCTGCTCCTCGCGGTCCTGGTCGTCGGAGGTGGCCCGAACACACGCAGCTGGCTTCGATTCGGCGGGTTCTCCTTTCAGCCGGCGGAACTCGCGAAGCTCGCGACCATCCTGCTGCTGGCTCGGATGCTCGGGGGGCGGAAGGAGCCGCAGGCACGCTTGTTCGAGCTCTGGCGGCCCGTCGCGACGGTGGTCGTGCCCTTTCTCCTCGTCATGGCTCAACCGGACCTTGGCAGCGCGCTCATATTCGTCGTGATCCTGGTAAGCGCACTCTTCTGGGCGCGCGTCCCGCTGTTCACGATCTTCATGCTGGTCAGCCCTGGTGTCAGTCTGATACTCGGGTTCTCGGCAGCCGTGTGGGGGGTGTGGTTCGTCGTCGTCATCTTCGGTCTCTACCTGCGTCGGTCGTACATGGTGGAGGCAGTGGCGGTGGCACTGGCGAATCTGGCGGCCGGAGCCCTCGCTACGCCTCTGTGGAATCGCCTGGCACCCTATCAACAACGTCGGCTGCTGGTGTTCCTGGATCCCGAGGTCGACCCGAGGGGCGCCGGCTGGCACCTGATTCAGTCCAAGGTGGCCATCGGTTCGGGAGGCGTTACCGGACAGGGCTTCGGCCTGGGACCCCAGAAGAGGCTGGCCTTCCTGCCCGAGCAGCACACCGACTTCATCTTCTCGGTAGTGGGAGAGGAGTTGGGATTGATCGGGGTCCTCGTGTTCCTGTTGCTTCTCGCCTGGTTTCTGAGACGGGTCCTGAGGGTTGCCGCGGAGTCCAGCCATGGATTTGGAAGTATCGTCGCCTTCTGTTTCTTCGCCGTGTGGTTTGCGCACCTTGTGATCAACATCGGAATGACGGTGGGACTGATGCCGGTGACGGGCCTTCCTCTTCCGTTCATCAGCTACGGTGGCTCGTTCCTCCTGACGACCTTTGTCGGACTGGCCCTGGTATGCCGGGTGGCGTACGAAACCTGAGATTCAGCGCACCTGAAATGGCAGAGGGGTCGCCATGGCCTCGGCTCGGGTTATATTCGTGGTCGACCCGATTACGGTTTCAGTGAGGAAGAAT
>JBDHBK010000239.1:0-7565 GCA_039592635.1 Gemmatimonadota bacterium | reverse complement strand
GGACCCCCGCGAGCCCCTCGCACGCGCCATGATCGACGCCTGCCGGGACGCCCGCGTGATCCTCGTGTATCACCAGCCCTTCGAGAGCACCCGCATCAAGGAGCTGGCGGAGGCCCTGCCGCACCTGGCGGACGACCTCCTGGACATCCGGGGCCGCCTGCTCGACCTGAAGCGCATCGTGATGGACTACGTGTACCACCCGGACTTCGAGGGCAGTTTCAGTCTCAAGAAAGTCCTCCCTGTACTCGTCCCCGACCTCGGATACGACGACCTCGAGATCCAGGGCGGGGGAGACGCGATGGTGGACATCGCCCGCCTGCTGCTGGAGCCCGAGTCCTTCGCCCCGGGCGAGCGGGAGCAGCTGCGGACGGATCTGCTCGCCTACTGTGAGCGGGACACGTGGGCAATGGTGAGGTTGCTGGAGAGGCTGAGGGAGCTGGCGGAAGAGAGGTGACGATGAGCGCATACTCGCTGACCGAACTCGAGAGGGCCTCACTTCACGAGCGGGGCCTGTTGCCCGATCCATGGAATGGAACTCCTCCCTGGTCAGCCCCGCTTCCGGCGGACCTCCATGTCCTGCGGGATCGATACCGAGGCTGCCTCATCGGAGGGGCGATAGGGGATGCGCTTGGCAGGCCGGGTGAGGGCCGACGCCCGTCCACGATCGCCGAGAGGTATGGCGAGCTCCGCGACTTCCACCCGTGGGGTGGGTGGCAATCCGGCCCCACCGGCACGATCACGGATGACACTCAGCTCACCATGGAGGTGGCCAGCACCTACCTGGCAACCGGTTGCCTCGATCCGGCCGACTTCGCCACGCGAGTGGGCGACTGGCTCCACTTCGGACGCGGCAAGGGGCGCACGTGCACCGAGGCGGCCCTGCTTATTCTGGAGGGCCTGCCATGGATAAAGACGGGCAGAAAATCGGCCGGCAACGGCGCCGCCATGCGAGCGGCGCCTGTGGGCCTGGCGCGCCCCGGCGACCTCGACGTTCTGCGTCATGAGGCGATGCTCAGCTGCGTGGTGACGCACGCCGATAGACTGGCGGTAGCTTCGACGGTCGTCATGGCCTTCTCCGTCGCATACCTGCTTCGCGTACCGGCCGGTGATCTCGATGTCGAACACTTCGCTGGTGCGCTCGTCGCGGCCCTCGGGGGCACTCCGGATGCACGTTACCTGGAGCGGCGGCGCGATCCGCCTCCCCAGCGCGTCCGCCTCTCCGAGAGAATCGCCGACGTGGTCACATGGCTGGACCGCACCTGGCAGGACGTCACCGCGCACACATGGACAGGCGCCTACGTGCTCGAGTCTCTCCCGGCAGCGATCTGGTTCTTCGTTCGATACTCGGACGATCCCGAGGAATGCCTCGTACGTGCGGCCAGCGTGGGGCACGACTCGGACACGATCGCCGCCATGGCCGGAAACATGATCGGGGCCTATCACGGCCTCGCAGCCCTTCCGGATCGTTGGCGGGACGATCTAGAGTACTACCACGAGTTGATCGACATGGCGGACGGACTGCTGGACCTGGCACTCGGCCAGCCCGCACCTGAGGAGGCGGCCCATGCCTGACCTCGACCGCCACCTCGGCTGTCTCCTCGGACTCGCCGCCGGCGACGCCCTCGGAACGACCCTCGAGTTCAAGCCGCCCGGCACCTTCGAGCCGATCACGGACATGGTGGGCGGCGGACCGTTCCACCTCGAAGCCGGCCAGTGGACGGACGACACGTCCATGGCCCTGTGCCTGGCCGAGAGCCTGCTCGAGTGCGGCGGATTCGACGCCCGCGACCAGGTGGAGCGGTACGTGCGCTGGTGGAGGGAAGGGCACCTGAGCCCCACCGGCGAGTGCTTCGACATCGGCGGCACCGTTTCGACGGCCCTCGGCAAGTTCCTCAGCTCCGGAGACCCGTACGCCGGCTCCGGCCACCCCCACTCCGCCGGAAACGGCAGCCTCATGCGCCTCGCGCCGGTGCCTATGTTCTGGGCCTCCGACCCGCTCGCGGCGATCGAGCGCTCGGCCGAGAGCAGCCGCACCACGCACGGGGCTATCACCTGCGTGGACGCGTGCCGCTACATGAGCGGTCTGATCGTCGGAGCCCTCGCCGGCGCGTCGAAGGCGGACCTGCTGTCCGACCGGTACGCCCCGCCTGGCGCCGAGGGCGTTTGGGCCGACGCCCCTCTGTGTCCCGAGATCGACGCGATCGCGGCCGGGTCCTTCAGGGAGAAGTCTCCGCCCGCCATCCGCGGCAAGGGCTATGTGGTGGACTGTCTCGAGGCCGCCCTGTGGGCCTTCCACACCACGGACTCGTTCGAAGCCGGCGCCCTCGCGGCCGTCAACCTGGGTGACGACGCGGACACCACGGGCGCCGTGTACGGGCAGCTGGCCGGCGCCTTCTACGGGGCGAGCGGGATTCCGGCGCGCTGGCTGGAGAAGCTGGCGATGCGCGAGTTGATCGAGGACTACGCGGCGCGGCTGGCTAGATCCGTGTAGCCCGACTCGACTTCGTCCCCCCGACGCTCCTGTACGCGTCCCAGGCCTTGGGTGAGCGCCTCTCCGCCCGCTGCCGCTTCACAGTTCGTTGAGCCTCTCCGTCAAGTTCTCACCGTTCACGGTGGACTTACTCTCTTATATTAAATCTAGTATATTGATGCACGCGAGTCCGGGGGGACGGAGGCCGATACGCTGGGTAGGTTCGTCGCTCGACGATCTGCGCTCGTTTCCGGCCCCGGTTCGAGAGGCGATCGGTTACGCGCTGTTCGTGGCGCAGGAAGGACGCATGGCCCACTGCGCGAAGCCGCTGAAGGGAATCTCCAGAGGAGCGAGCGTGATCCAGATCACCGAGCGGCACGCGGGCGACACGTATCGGACGGTCTACACGACCGTCCTTCCGGAAGCCGTCCACGTGCTCCACGCCTTCCGCAAGAAGTCACCCTCCGGATCCCGGACGGCGCGCCGCGACATGGACCTGATCCGGGCACGCCTCCGGGTGGCCCGGGCCGACCGGGAATCGAGGGACGCATGACGAAGCGAGGCACGCGGTCCATCACCGCCGGCACCGGCAACGTCTTCGCGGACCTGGAGCTGCCCGACGCTCCCGACCTCCTGGTGAAGGCGCGCCTGGTGAGCCTGATCACATCCATCATCGAGTCGCGCGACCTCACGCAGGCCGAGGCCGCGGGCGTTCTCGGAACGACGCAGCCCGTCGTCTCCAATCTCCGCCGCGGCCTGTTGAGCGGGTTCTCAATCGACCGCCTGCTCCGCTTTCTGAACGCACTTGGACACGGACCGCCTGCTCCGCTTTCTGAACGCACTTGGACACGACGTGGAGATCCGGGTTCGCGTTCGGTCCTCGCGGCGAGCTGCGCGGACGATCGTGGACTCGGCGTAGGCGCGGACGTGTTCCTAGTCGTCGTGTACCGGGAGATGAGCCGTGATGACGGCTTCGTCATCACAGCGTACATGGCGCGGCGCCTCAGCCAGCGAAGGGAGGTCGTATGGAGTCGGTGAAGCCCCTCGATGAGCGTGGCACGTTCGAATGGGAATACGATGTCGAGGCCGACGTCCTCTACCTCTCGCACGGTGAGCCGCGGGAAGCCGTCGGAATTGACGCCGGTGACGGCCTGATCTTTCGGTACGATGAGTCGTCCGACCAACTGGTCGGTGTAACGATCGTAGGCCTGCGAGCCAGGCTCGCGGCAAGATCCGGAGGCTCGTAGTGGCCGGGATGGAAGGGGAGGTCGCGGGACCGTGACCTCCGCGCCGGAGCCTCCCGAGTCGGGTCGGGTCGGCCCAGCCCCGCCTCGAGTCCCTCCTCTCATTGACCCGTCGAGCCTTCCTCACCTGCCGCAGCCTCCACGAGGACTCTCGCGTACGCTTCCCGGATGCGCTCGAAGATGTCCCGTCTCCGGCCGTAGTCTGTGGAACCGTTGATCGTGTTCAGGTTCACGTTGTCTCCGGGCCACGGTCTGGGATGCCATTCGGTGGCCTCCACCTCCCAGACGTCGGAACCGTGGACGCGGAGCCATTCCTCACGGTCCGCCTCCGCTATCCCGAGCTTCACGGTCATCATGTCCAGCAGGTCGTATGGTCTGCGTGCCGTACGTCCACTGTATCCCCATTCTCGACCTGCGTACCGGATCACCAGCTCGGGCTTCTCGACGAAGCCGTCGTAGTCCAATGCCTCGTAGATCACCTGCTGCCTCCCGATTGTCGTGACGCGAAGATCCGCCGTCCTGTGGCTCTGACGATACCGGAAGGCTCCGACACCACAGCAAGCCTCTAAGGCTTGTGTGGGTCGCGGTGGCTGTCACAGGCGGGACGTAACGTTCAGGCCAGGCGGGCACACCCCGACCGCAGTGAGGACTGACATGGATTGGGTGTACATGCTGCTGGAGCGCTTCGTGATCCAGGGAATCCGTGCATCCAGGGACCGGAGCTATCAGGAGCCCGAGCGGCTCGAGGTGGTTCGCTCCGCCCTGGAGTCCGGCTCCGACGTGCGGATGGTCTACTTCTCGGCTTCTTCGCGGCAGTTCACGGAGCGGACGGTCACGCCTTTGAGACTCACTCAGGCCCGGGCAGGGCATTGGGTCATGCTGGGGTTCGACCACCTGCGGGGCGAAGAGCGCTCGTTTCGGGTTGGGCGCATGAAGGAAGTGGAGCCCGCCGAACCTTCTCGAGACTTGCTTCGACGAGATCGCGGACGTAGGCGTAGCCCTGGGCGTCGATTCCGACACGGGCGCCATGGACGAGATCTACGACCGCCACACCGAGAGGCTGGACGAGTGGATCGCTCTCTTTCCCGGCCTCGACGACCAAGTCGGGCTGCTGGCGTTCCTCGGGAGCCGCCCTCTCGGTCTGGACGTGGCGGGCGGTCAGTCTCTGTACGCCCGTCTGCACGAGCGATTCCTGGGCGGCTACTGCATGGACGCCATGGCGAACCGCCGCGAGCCGAAGAACGGACACCGTGAAGTGTCGCGGGGCGCCGCCGCCCGCTTCCTGTCCACGGTGGGATCGGCCGCTCGCGGGGAAGCTCCCACCGTCGGGAGGGGGACTTACCATCTCCTGTCCGGCCCCGCGATCGGAGCGGAGCTCAGCGACGCCGTCGATCGGGTCGAGCGCCTGGTCCACCTGTCGGCCTTTCCGGGCGAGCATTCCACCGCGTCCGGCAACGGTCCCGGCAGCACAGGCGTAGAGACCGGCCCCGTCTCCAGCCCGATCACCCCGCCGAGCCGCAGGCGCGGCTGGGCCCGGGATCGCGACTCGAGCGGGAGCTGAACCTCATCAATCGGGCCCCGGCCGAGCGTGCCGGGGCCCGTCCGCTTTCACAGTCCTGCGGCATCCTCGAGGTACGCGATCTTGCGGGTCCTGGCATGATGGAATTGACGCCTGAAGCAACCGCCCCCTGGCGAGCAACTCTGTCCCACAAGCTGGCAAGCTGTCCGTTGGATCGAAGCGACAATTCAACCCGAATTGCTCCTAATCCCGCTTCGTGAGGCGAGTTGCGGGCGGCATCGAGTCAGACCACATTTGGAACGAACGTTGCCACTGAAGGTTGAGAACGACCGACGTGGCCCCCTCCGTCGATCTTTGTCGCAGCATGATTGCGCCCCAATCATGGAAGTGATGAAGGCCCCACATCACTTCCTTTGAGAGTTCAGGACCGCTGCGCCCATGCGCTGCGTCCAGGTGACGTCCCCGTCCTCGCATATGGGAGGATCGAATGAAGCGTCTGCTCAGCGCCATCCTCATGCTAGTCTTCGCCGTGGCTGCTTGCGGTGACTCCGACTCCATCACGAATCCCACCCGCGTGCTCACGATCCAGAAGATCAGCGGGGACGGGCAGGTCGGAGCTCCCGGGGATCCTCTGCCTGAACCCTACGTGGTGAGGGTGGTCGACGAAGCGGGAGGTGTCGTTCCCGGTGTGGCCGTCGGGTTTAGCATCCGTCCGGGCGACGGCGGCTCGTTGAGCGCCAGCAGTGCGATTACCGACTCGGCCGGGAACGCCTCCGTCGTAGCGACCCTCCCCGACGCCTTGAACGTCTCGCAGACAGTGAACGCGGGGATTTCGTCGACCGTGGTACCGATCACATTCATCTCGTTCACCAGCGAGGAAGTCACCGATGCCTCTGACATCCGGATCGTGTCCGGTGACCTCCAGAAGGGGATCACGAAGGACACGTTGCTCGACCCCCTCGTCGTCGAAGTGACGAACCTGGACGGGATCGTTGTTCCGGCTGTCACGGTGAATTGGGAAGTCGTGAGCAACAACGGCGGGTCCGTGCGGGTGACTCCGACCACCACGGATGCCATGGGCCTGGCTCAGAACCGGGTCCGAGCAGGGGATGTACCCGGAGCAACGGACGAGATCATCGCCTGGATCGAGACCGCCGGGGATCTTGCTGACACGGTCACCTTCACGGCTTCGATCACTGACGTGCCCGACACGATCGTAATCGTGCAGGGCGCGGTCGATCTCGACCACGATTACACAACGCCCGAAGTCGTGTTCGGGGATACCTCCTTCGTGGCGCGAGGACACTGGGCCCGCCAGCCATTCAAGGGAATCGTCTATGACGAGGCGGGGCGCACCGTGCGCGGGGCCACGCTCACGTGGACGGTGACCAACTGGTTTGGAGGCGTCGGAGCCGAGCCGGATGGCCCCGGTGCGGAAACGGTGATGATCAATACGGCCGAGGACGGTGCGATCACCGTATGGAGAAAGGCCAAGGAGTGTGATCCGCTGGAAGAACCTGATTGTCCTCTGGAAGGAACGTGGATTAACGCGACCCTGTCGATCGAGCAGTATCCCGATGTGGCGCCGGTCACCCTCTCGGCTCAGATTCGACAGTAGCGGTCAGTCTCGCTGCGACGCCCGGCAGCCCCGCAGGCTCGAATGCTTGCGGGACCCGCCGGGCGTCTGGCCCCGCAGTGACTGAAGCGCCTGCTGGACGATCACTCCAGGGGCACGTCAGGGGCGAGCAGACGCGCGTGGCGCGTCTCTATCTTCGTTTGGCTCTCCAGGCCGCTCCAAGCGCGGTATATATGCGTTTGACAGCATATACCGTACGCTGCATACTGGAGGTGGTGGGTGGCCTGGTCGCTCGAGGTCATGGGTCAGTTCGATGAGTGGTGGGACAGCCTTGACGACGGAGCGCGAGAATCCGTTAACGCAGCCCTCCTGATGCTTGAGGAGCTGGGGCCTCGCTTGCCGTTTCCGTACAGTTCCGCCATTCACGGTTCGCGCCACGGCGGACTTTGTTCGACAAGCACCTCGAGAATCTGAAAGGCGGTGCGTGAGTGGCCAAGAGCTTCGAAGAGTTGCGGAAGCAGATTCCCCCCGAACGCCGCGCCCGCAGTCGTCGCCGAGCGAAGGAGATGCTGGCCGAGCTGCGGCTGCGGGAGGTGCGCGCGGCATGCGATCTGACACAGGAAGAGCTCGCGGAGCGCTTGCATATCGATCAGCCCAACGTGTCGCGCCTCGAGAACCGGTCGGATGTGCACGTAAGCACACTGGCCGACTACATCGCGGCGCTGGGTGGCCGCCTGGAGCTCCTCGCCGTGTTCC
>JBDHBK010000238.1:0-5554 GCA_039592635.1 Gemmatimonadota bacterium | reverse complement strand
GCTATGGCTACAAGGCAGGAGGTTCAGTTCCTGCCGGTTCTCATGGTCGCAGTCTCTGTAATCGGAGCTGCCAATCCGCAGCGATGTTACCTCGGTGCAGGCCATCGACTGCAAGGAACGGGCGAGGTGACCCCTCGTCGCGGCGATCGCCCGAGTTACGCGTATTTTCTTGTCTTATTGTCTTTTATGCTGAAGAGAGCCCCGCGACCGATTGCGTCGGTCGGCATTCCGTACGACGGATCAACCCGATGTCCGGGTCATTCTGTCTCTCGCGTCACTCCCTTCGAGCGCGAGCGTCGCCGCTGCCCAGGACGTCCCCCAGCAGCACGGCGACCTCCAACAGCACGAGGAGAATGCCGCCGATCAGGAGGAAGTGCAGGAACGGAGAGACAGCGTCGATGAGGTAACCGTACTGGAAGATGGACAGTTGGGTCATGGCCGCCCCCGGAGAATGGGTTCACCGGGTACACACGCAAACGGCGGTCCGCTACAAGGTCTTCCTGCAACTATCTGTCATGCATGTAATTAGGACTTGAACGCGGACGGAAAACGAGCCGGCCCGGTAACGATCCGTTACATGTGAACCCGATTTCGCTACACGACCTCGTGCGGCCCGAACTCGCGGCTGCGGCTACTCGTACCGAAGAACCGTCATCACGTCCGCACGGGCTGCCTGCCGGGCCGGCCACAGACTGGCGGCGACGGCCACGCCGATGAAAAGGGCTGCCACGGCCGCGAAGCTCACCGGGTCGAACGCGTCGACCCCGAACAACAGGGAGGCCATGAGACGCCCGGCTCCGAACGCCAACACGAGGCCGATACCGATCCCGATGGCGGCCAGCCGCAGACCCTCCCCTACGATCAGACCCCGCAACTGGCTCGCCTGGGCCCCGATCGCCGCCCGGATCCCGAGCTCGCGACGCCGACGCGCCACGGAGTAGGTCATCACACCGAACACGCCCAGGGCGGCGAGCAGGATCGCTCCTGTCCCGAACAGGCCCAGGAAGCCGGCCCCGATGGTCCACTGCATGGTGTTCTCCAGGACGATCTCGTCCATCGGTCGAATGCCCAGGGGAAGGTTGGGGTCCAGCGAGGCGAGCGTCTCTCGCGCAGGACGCGCCAGGGCCGTCGGAACTGCCTCCGTCTGCACGACCACGAAGCGTCTGCGGCTGAACCGCTGCGTGAACGGACGATAGATGTGCGGCCGGAGCGGTGTGTCTATGCCGGCGTGTTGAACGTCCCCGACCACCCCGATCACGATCGCTTCGGTGGGCTCCCTGGGATTCCCGTACAGCAGGGTCTGGCCGATGGGACTCTCGCCCTCCCAGTACCGATCGGCCAGCAGGCGGCTCACGATCACCACGGGCACGGCCTCGGGACCGTCCCCTGCGTTGAACGTGCGCCCCTCGAGGATGGGAACTCCCATCGCCTCGAAGTAGCCGGCGGAGGCCCGTCCGTGTAGCGCTGTCGGCCAGTCCTCGAGCGTCGGGGGCTCGTGGCCGGGCCTCGCGAACTGCTCCGAGAAATTCTCGTGATTCAGGGGAAGCGGGTTCACGACGCCCGCCGCTCGCACTCCCGGTAGCGCTTCAAGCTCGGCGGTCGCCTGCTCGAACCAGGCGTCAACGTCCTCAGCGGACGAGTAGTCGGACTCCGGCGGCGTGACGGCGATCGTGAGGAGCCGATCCGCCTCGAACCCCAGATCTACCTTCTGGATCTCGAGCAGGCTTCGCAACATCAGGCTTGCCCCGGTCACCAGCACCATGGCCAGCGTGATCTCGGCCACGATCAAGCCGCGCCTGAGGCGCATCGAAGAGCGCCCCACGCCCGCCCCGGAGCTCCCCTCCTTGAGGGCCGTGGCGAGATCGGTCCGGCTGGTGCTCAGGGCCGGAAGAAGCCCGAACAGGATCGGCGTGAACAACACCAGGATCACGGTGAAGCCGAGCACGGTCCGATCGATCGTCGCGTCTCCGATGCGGAACAGGTCCTCGGGCAGGAAAGGACTCAGGCCGCGCACCGCCAGGAACGCGAGTGCCACGCCCAGCAGACCACCCGCGATCGCCAGCACCAGGTTCTCGGTCAGCATCTGCCGCACGACGCGTCCGCGAGTGGCTCCGATCGCCGAACGCACGGCGACGTCGCGCGTCCTGGCGGTCGCCCGTGCGACGACGAGGCTGGCGACGTTGACGCATGCGATCAGCAGCACGAAGACCATGGCCCCGAGAAGCGCTGCGAACGTCATCCGCAGGATGTCCCACGCAAAGTTGAGCGCTTCGCGAAGAGGCGTGACGGAGATGCCCGCATAGGCGCCGTCCACCTCGGGGTGGGCGTCGGCCAGGCGGGCCTGGATCAGATTGAGCTCCTCGCGGGCCCGTTCGGGAGTCCAACCTTCGGCGAGCCGCCCGACGATGAGGCTTCCCTCGTGATCCCGCGCATCCGTGGCCGGGTCGTTCGTCATCGGGACCCACATCTTCACGCCACCGAACGGGAAGTTGAACTCCGGCGGCATCACGCCGACCACCGTGTGCACGACCCCGTCCATGGTGATGCTGCGGCCCACGATCCCCGGGTCGGCCGCGTACCTCCGCTGCCACAGGCCGTGCCCCAGCACCACGATGGGTGGAGCCTCGGCGCCTTCCTCGCTCACGGTGAACGTGCGGCCGAGGAGCGGCGGAGTCCCGAGCAGAGAGAACATGTTGCCCGTCACGGAGCTCGCCACGATCCGCTCGGCTCCCTCGGGGCCTGTCACGTTCCGGGTCCCGTAGTGATAAGCGCCCAGCTGCTCGAAGGCCTGGCTCTGCTCCCGGTAGTCGGCAAGCTGCGGGATCGAGAACCTCGCCTCCCAGTCGTTGATCCGGTCGATCTGGCCCAGCTGTACCAGCCGGTCCTCGGCCTGAAACGGCAGCGGGCGGAGGAAGTACGGATTGAGCAGGCTGAATACGACGGTGTTGGCGGCGATCCCAAAGGCCAGGGTGAGGATGACGACGGAAGCGTAACCCCGGTCGCGACGCAGGGAACGGAAGCCGAGGACCAGGTCCTGGACGAAGCTGTCGAGCGTCATGAGCGCCTCCGAAAACTGGGTTGCGTCACCGTACGGCAGGACGACCGGATCGGTTTCTCGGATACGCTCGATGGGACGGTGGGAAGATCCGGAACGTTGGGAGAGGCGGGGGAGCGCCGTGGAACGCCGCTCCCCCTTTGGTCGTGTTCAGTCGTCCGAGGCGCCTGCCTGAGCCCGCGTCCCAGGCAGGTTCTTCACGATCCAGATCTCACCCTTCCCGTCCCCCGCGTCGACTACGAAACGCGAACCGTCCGGGTGCAGCCGCAGGCCGCGCCCAGGAGCCCCGTTCCTCGCCGTGGGCAGCTGCACTAGCTCCTCGACCGGACCGCCCTCCGCCGGGACCTTCTTCAGGAAGCCCTCGTGCTGGAACAGCAGGTACCGGCCGTCGGCCGTCCACTGGGCCCCGGAGCGCCAGCCGATGCCCTGGCCCATCATGGTCAGGTCGCCCTCGAACTCGAGGACCGTGGTGGGCTCGCCACCCGCCACCGGGATGGTGTACAGGCGGCCTTCCCGCAGCCCGGTTCGATCGACCTCCAGGACCGCCAGCATGGTGCCGTCGGGAGACAGGTGCGGATGGCCCTGGAAGCGTGACGGAGCGATCAACCGCCGCGAGTCATCCTCGATTCCAAGTTCGAACAGGCCGAGCTCGACGGTGCCGTCCGGAGTAGACTGCCACGCCCCGGGGCCTCCCATCGGCTCGATGACGAACATGGAGCCGCCGTCCCGCGCGATCTGCACCTCGCGGTACGGGCGGTTCGCGCCCTCGTGGCGGTTGAGCGCCTCGAATTCCCCGGTCGCGAGATCGAGCCGCTCGACCCAGGCTTCGGACTCGTCGCCTGATTCAGCGAACAGCAAAACGCCGCGGCTGTCCGGCGTCCAGCCGAGCACGTTGTGGGCGCCACCGGTCCGGAATTCCCTGACATCATCGCCGCCGACCGCGCGCACCACGATGATGCCTCCACTCTTCCAGACTCCGTACGCCACGTAGCGCCCGTCGGGCGAGAACTCGCCGCGGTAGCTCATTGGCTCACTGACCGCCTGGACGGGGCCGGGGGGCTCCAGGTAGCCGCCGTTCTCGACGTCGATCGCGCCCGTATAGACCTGCGGGTGGCCCACCGTGACCCCGTAGAACGCCGCATCGCGCGACATTCCGATGGGCTCGGCGCCCCACACGTCCGCCTTCAGGAGCCGCGGCTCTCCTGGCGCGAGGTCCGCCCCGAGCCTGCTGGCTCCGCGATCGCTCAGAAAGACCAGTCCGGACCCGTCGGGCAGCCAACCCATGAGACGGTCGTTGGCCGGACCCTCGAGCACGGGCCGGAACTCCGCGGCGTTCACGTCGAGTACGTACAGATCACGAGTGCCGTCCGGGCCCGCCAGGTCGGCAGCGAGGTAGCGGCCGTCGGGAGAGAACCCGACCAGAGGCATTGCACCTCCCCCTTTCGGATAATCCGCCTGATCGATGATCGGTTCCAGCGCCCCGTCCGACACCCGGAGCCGGCAGAAACAGTTCCCGTCGGTTCCGTCACCAAAGGTCAAGACGAGCAGGTGCTCGCCGTCCGGAAACCAGCCCCGGAGGTCCAGCCACTGGTGGCCACCGGCGGGCAACACGATCCGGTGCTCGCCGCCGGCCGCCGGCACGAGGCGAACGCTCAAGCCGGCCGGCCCCGCATCCTCCCCATCCCGCCACTCGCGCCACGCGACCGCGATCTCGTCACCGGTCGGGGAGTAGAAGGCGCGGTAGGACCAGCCGGGGTCCTCGCTCAGGTCGCCGTCCTTCATGCCGTAGACCCACCGCTCCTTGGTCACGAGATCGATGATGCCGAGGTCCCACTTGTACCAACCCTGGGTCAGAAAGCGGCCGTCCGGCGAAGGACGCGTCAACCCGAAGGCCGGGGCGTCCCCGACCCACACCCGCTGCACCACCACCTCTTCATCGCCCGCCGTCTGCTGGCCGAGGGCCGTCGCACCGTCCAGCGACACCGTCGAGAACAGCACGGCCAGCACGAGGCCCGTTTTAAGTTTGAACATGCTCTTCCTCCCATCGTGAAGGCCGCCGGACCGCAGGCGACCGGGACATTTGCCCTGCGGTCTACCTCGCCGGGTCGATCACCAGCTCGGCGCAAACGAGGGTGAACGCTCTCGAGATCCAGACGATCGGGACGAAGGAGTGGCCCGCAGGCCCGACTCCGCACGCCGCCTCGACGAAGGCACAGTCGGGGGCGCCGGGCTGGCCGGCCACATCCTCGCGGCACGCGGCGGACGGGTTCGTCCACCGGAAGCGCGAAACCTGGAACACCCTCACCGTCGGCGCCGCTCGGTGCGAAAGCCAGGCTGACGCGGATTCGCCCGACGGACCGTGACCCAGGAATCCGACGGAGAGCCGGAGCGCCATCGAAGCTGCCGTCGCCATGATCGCCGTGTTCACCGTTCACCTCCGGTTCCCGGGCATCGGAAGGAGCGCTTCGCATCGCGCTCTCGCCAAATCGAAGAGCACGC
>JBDHBK010000237.1:0-4308 GCA_039592635.1 Gemmatimonadota bacterium | reverse complement strand
GGGAGGCGATTTTCCTGTCGGGTATGGCCAGGTGCACGGGCCCGAGGAGATCGAGGCCCTTCTTCGGCACAGCCGTGCCGAGGGGGTGGGGGAAGAGGACGAAGAAGAGATGATCCACGGGGTGTTCGAGCTCACCCGCACGGTGGCACGCGAGGTGATGACGCCCAGGCCTGACATCGTGGCGTTCTCCGAGACCGCTTCCCTGGACGAGGTCCTGGATACGGTCGCGGAGTCCGGCTATTCGAGGGTCCCCGTGTACCGGGAGTCGATCGACGATGTGACCGGTGTCGTGCTGATGAAGGACCTGCTTCGCTGGATGCGTCGGTCGCCGGGCGAGGAATTTTCGCTCACCGGGGTGATGCGGGAGCCGTTCTTCGTACCCGACACGAAGCCCGTGGATGATCTCCTGGCCGAGTTTCGGGACCAGAAGCTCCACCTGGCGGTGGTCGTCGATGAGTTCGGTGGCACCGACGGCGTGGTGACTCTGGAGGATCTCGTCGAGGAGATCGTGGGGGACATCTTCGACGAACACGACGTGGCCGAGGAGGAAATCGTGGTTCTCGGTGAGGGTCGGGCACGGATCGACGGCGGCGCCGACCCGGCCGATGTGATCGACCAGTTTGGTCTCGGCGATGTCGAGGACGTGGACGAGTACGACACGGTGGCCGGCTACGTGATCGGCAAGCTTGGCCGGATTCCCGAGACCGGCGAGATCGTGCGGCTGGGTTCCGCCGAGCTCGAGGTGGTGGAGACCGCCGAGCAGCGGGTTACGAGCATCGAACTGCGGGTGGTCGGCTCGGGCCCATCGGCCGACGAGTCGACCGGGAATGGCAAGAGCGCCTCCATTGACGCGGACTGATACCCTTTCGGGAGCAGGCATGGGAAAACTGAGTCGCAGGCGGTTCATTCGCAGCGCCGGGGCGGTGGCCGGGGCGGGTGCGCTCGCTCCGTCGGTCTTCGGGCAGGATGTGCTGGCCGGGACCGTCGACCGTCCTTCCAGGGGCCCACTGATCCTTGACGGGGCGGCGATCGAGCCGGCCGTCGTTTCCAGTGGTAACGGCCTGCGGGCCACGGAGACCGCGCTGCAGGCGATTCACGACGGACTCGGCACGCTCGAGGGGGTCATCAGCGGAGTGAACCGGGTGGAGGAGGACCCCGAGGATCAGACCGTGGGCTACGGGGGGTTTCCGAACGCGCTCGGCGTCGTACAGCTCGACAGCCAGGTTTACCATGGCCCGACGCGGGGCGTGGGGGCGGTGGCTTCGCTGGAAGGCTACGTGAACCCCTCTCGGGTGGCTCTGGCGGTGATGCGATACACCGACCACGTGCTTCTGGTGGGCCGGGGCGCGGGGCGATTCGCGGCCGATATGGGATTCGAGAAGATGGACCTCCTCACGCCCGAGTCCAGGGACACCTGGCTTCGGTGGCGCGCTCGCCTTTCCGACCAGGATGATTACCTCACGCCTGAAGAGAGCGGAGAGGCGATCAGCGAGTTCTCCGACCCCGGCGGTCCCGGCGCGACTTCTTCCGGAGAGGCTGTGGGTGCACTGGATTCGTACGATGGCGTGCGGCCGATGGGCACGATCCATTGCTCAGCCGTCGACGGCGCCGGTAACCTGTCTGCGGTGACCACGACGAGCGGTCTGTTCTTCAAGATCCCCGGGCGGGTCGGCGACAGTCCGCTCCCCGGGTGTGGCTGCTACTGCGACAACGACGTCGGGGCGGCCGGATCGACGGGGCGTGGCGAGGCCGTCATCAAGACGGTCGGCTCGCATCTGATCGTTGAAGAAATGCGACGCGGGGCCCACCCCACGGACGCCTGCCTGACGGCTCTGCAGCGCATCGTGGACTGGACGGTCGAGAGCCGCCTCCTGGATGAGACCGGCAGGCCGAATTTCAACGTGAACTACTACGCGATCAACAAGCGTGGCGAGACGGGTGGTGCCGCGATCTGGTCCGGTCGGCAGCATTCGGTGAACGGACGTGAGGGCAATCGGTTGGTGGATAGCGCGTACCTCTTCGAGCGAGCGTAGGGATACCATGGGAGGTTCCCGGTTCTGGAGTGCCGACGAGTTCGATCGGCAGGCTCAGCGCCTGTACGAGGCTGGCGACTACGACGGCGCGCTGGAGACTCTCCGGCGCGGTGCGGCGCTGTACCCGGAGGCCGTGGAGCTCCTGGTCTCCATCGGGTACACGCACCTGGCCCGAGAAGAGTTCGTGTGGGCTCGAAGGTCATTCAGCCAGGCCCTCGAGATAGAGCCCGACCACGAGGATGCGCTTGTCGGCCTCGGTGAGAGTCGCCTGAAACTGGGCGAACGGGCCCGTGGCTTTCAGTGCTTCGAGCGGGTCCTCGACCTCGGCTTCGGGCGGGACCTGGACCTGATGATCTCGATCGGACGGGCGCTGTTCAGGGAGGGGCTGTGGGAACACGCCGAGCGCTTCTTCCGCAGGGCGGTTGCCGCCGACGAGAACAGCTCGGACGCGGCCGCCGACCTGGCGTACACGTTCCACAGGCAGGGAGATGGTGTGCAAGCGCGGCTGTGGCTCGAGCGGTGCCTGGAACTCGAGCCGGAGAACCACGACGCTCGCTCTCTCCTGGCCAATCTGTTCTACGAAGGTGGCGAGCCGGAGAAGGCGCTGGATCACCTGGAGAGGATCCCGCTGGACAACCTGTGGGACCCTGTGAGCGTGTGGCGACTCGTGGAGCTGGTGCGGGCCTATCGCGAAATGACGGACGGCGCGAGAGAACTGGATCCATATCTTCAGCGCCTCGATCAGCTGTTCGTGGACCCGACACCCGAAGAGCGCATCCTGCTCGAGGTAGAGATGGAGGCCGCTGGACTCGAGGCCCCATCCCTGGCGCCGCGCGACCAGCTGGACCTTTTCGGGGGCGACCCGGAGATGGCTCCCACGGCCCAGCGAATGGACTGGACGGGAATCGTGCGGGCCATGTGCGAGAGCTCCGCGGACCCCGCGCAGTCGGTCGAGGAGTACATGCGGGAGACCGCTCGTCGCGTCCGCGCCATGACCGGAATCGAAATTCCGGACGATGACCCTGAAGAATTCCTCAAGGCGTCGGCCAGAGCCGGCGTGTTACACATCGACCGGTAGACCGCTGCGCCGTGGATGGGTGGAGAAGAGGGAGAAGAGATGATGAGTGACGATATGCGAGGCCTCCTCACACAGAGGCTCACGGAGGAAGGCATGCCGCCGGAGATCCCGATCTCGGTGGCTGAGCTGCATCGAAGGCTTCTTCCGTACCCGCTCTGCCGCGATCGGCTGGGCTTCGCCAGCAAGGGCGAATACGACGTGGGTTTTCTGAGGCTGCTGGTAGACGACGACAGCCTGCACGTTCCCGAGGCTGCCCTGAGGGAAGCGGTTCGCGATGAACTGAGCTCTCCCGAGCCGGGACTCGCCCTCCTGCAGCGCTTTGCCGCCTCGGAAGTCCGGCTGCGCAGGATGGGGTCGAGTTCGTTGGAGCTCGTCGAGGAACCGTCAGGTGTCGAAACGGGACCGCCGATTTCGGATCTGGAGACGGGCCGCTCGCGGGGGGACCACATCCCGGGGCTCGACGACCCGCTGCTGATACCGCAGGACGAGTCCGCCGACGCCCTCGGTCGGCTCTCCGGGGACGGCCTGTCTGCCGCAGCGGATGAGCCGGAAAAGGTGCGTGCCTCAGGGGCTCAGCAGCCATGTCGCAGCTGCCAGGCACCG
This sequence comes from Gemmatimonadota bacterium, assembly GCA_039592635.1. GTDB lineage: Bacteria > Gemmatimonadota > Gemmatimonadetes > Palauibacterales > Palauibacteraceae > Benthicola. The sequence continues at coordinate 594 of JBDHBK010000237.1, read as the reverse complement.
CTTCCAGACCGGGCCGGCGCCAGGTTCTGTCCTCACTGCGGAGCGGACCAGGAACGGTGGCCGTGTCCGGCCTGTGGGGAGGAAGTCGAGCGGGGGTGGAGTTACTGCGCCCTTTGCGGTAAGATGTTGCCCACTTAATGGGACAGCAGGGCGCGGTCATACGCGTCCTCGACGTACTTGATGTTCAAGACGCACACAGGAGCAATTGATGATGATCGAGAAGAAGATCTGGGGACTGACGCTGGTCGCTCTCGTCGCCATTGGCCTGTCGGCCTGCGGCGGTGACGCGAATGCGAATGGTGACGCGGCGGCGGACGCGGAAGCCGCACAGGTGGTGGCCGCAGACGAGGCCGTGGAAATGGCGGACGGCGAGACAGTCGCCGACGCGGACATGATGGATCAGGAGCTTCCCGAGGGCGTGACGCCCGCGATGGTGGAAGAGGGCAAGGGCATCTATGGCGGGGCCGGCATCTGCATGTCGTGCCACGGCGCTGCCGGGGAAGGCATCCCGAACCTCGGCGCCGACCTGACGGACGACGAGTGGCTGCACATCGATGGCTCCTACGAGTCGATCGTTCAGAACATCCTCGAGGG
>JBDHBK010000236.1:0-8667 GCA_039592635.1 Gemmatimonadota bacterium | reverse complement strand
TCACGGTGGGCAGGGCCAGAAGAGCGCCGACGGCCATCCAGATACCCAGTTTGGCCCACGTCCATGCCGGCATCCCGGCGCTCATCATGCCGCTCGCGCCGAGCCAACCGAACCCGCCCAGCAGAATCAGGAAGAGCCCGATTCCGTAGGTCATCGAGGTGAGCCGTCGCGCCCCGTTCGAGTCCCTGGTTCCGCCGTTGATGCCGTGCAGGGCAAGGCCCCCCAGTGCCATGAAGACCATGAGGATTCCCACGACGTGTATGAGCTTGTATACATCCGGTGACATCGAGACGACTCCTTTCACGAGTTTGGCCCGGATCGCCAACACCGGGAAGGCCATGCGGCGCCGACCGGTCCCGGGCTACCTTAGAGGGCAGCGCGGCCCGGGGGAAGGGGCCGCCGTCACCGTGGCGGTATCCAACAGGAGAGTACCCGGCATGAGCAGTCCGATGTATCTGGCTCGAGCGAAGGTGAAGAAGATCGAGGGTGTGCACCGCTCGGCGGAGATCGCCACGGGCGTCCGATTCGAGATGGGCGTCCACGGAGCGATCAAGGAGCACTACCGGCTGGAAGGGAAGAACCTGCCGCTTCCCGTGGACTACATCGTGGCGGCCACGGGTGGATGAATGCTGGGAACTCTAAATGGCGCACTGGAGGTGCGCGGGGTTTCGCTGGCACCGGAGGACATCTCGGCAGACGTGGAAGGCGTGAACGAGGTGGTGGAAGGACTGCCGGTGCTCACGCAGGTCATCGTCCGCTACCGGCTCAGGATTCCGGCTTCCGCGCGTGAGAAGGTGGATCGGGCCCTCGAGCGGCATGCGGCGAAGTGTCCGACCGCGGCCAGCCTCCGCGGCGCCGTATCCGTGACGTGGGAAGCCGATATCCAAGAAACGTCCTGATTTGCGTTGTCGGAAACGGCAAATCTCACAGGTTCGTGCAACGTGTGTCCTGCGTGACCGGCCATGCGCCGCGAGCCCTTATCCCTCTATCTGCTTGAATCACAAACCACTACAGCGCCAGTCCCGGCTCCGGCCGCTATCCTGCGACGGGCGGATGGTGACCGGCTCGGCGCGCGACGGGACTCTTTGTCCCGCGGCGTCTCCGGCGAAGGAGGAGGAGCCATGCGACCGCACCGTCACCTCGCGATCAGGGCCCTGTCGTGCCTGGGGCTGGCCGCTGCTGTGTATACGGGTCTCGAACTGGGCATTCGGATGGCCGCGGATGTAGCGGGCCTGTGGGGCGTGGTTGCGGCATCGGCCTTGTTCCCGGCTACGATCGCCGGTGCGCCGCTGCTGGCTCTCACCTGGGGGCAATGGGTACCGGCGGTGGTGGTGTACGGGGGCGGTCTCGCCGGAGGCGTCCTCTACGCGAGACACCGCGAGGCAACACCCGCCCCCGAAAACTCTCCTACATCTTGATGTCGAGCAGCTCGAACTCAAAGACCAGGGTTGCGTTCGGCGGAATAGCCCCGGGAACACCTCTGGCTCCGTATCCGAGGTGGGGTGGAACGACCAGGCGACGCACTCCCCCTATGCGCATGCCGGCGACGCCTTCCTCCCATCCGGTGATCACGTCACGCCTGGCGCCCAACTGAAAGCTGCGGGCCTCCCCGCCGCGAGTGCTGTCGAATTCCTCTCCGTTGGGAAGCCAGCCGGTGTAGTGTACGACCACCACGTGTCCCGAACGTGCGGCGAGCCCGCGTCCCTCGACGACGTCCTGGATGTACAGGCCGGACGGAGTCTGCTGCATGTCGGCCAACTCGATGCCCAGGGACTCGGCGAACTCCGCCGGAACCAACGACTCGCTCTGCTCCGCTCCCGCGTCATCGGCCACCGGCTCCGGGCGGCCACTGTCGCCCCCGCCGCAACCGGCCAGAAGGACCAGCGCGAGCCAGGTCCCGGCCGGCGCCAGCGTCGGGGCCGCGAATCGCCGACGCATCCGGCTATCCCTACTCTTCATCTTCCTCGGGCCCACGCGCACCGAGGTCTCGGTCGAGCATGAACAGCGCTGCACCGTCCGCTCCGAACATCTTCATTCTCTGCACGATCTCGTCGATGCCGGCCTCTTCCTCCACCTGCTCGGTGATGAACCACTGAAGCATCACCTGGGCCGGCCGGTCCTGTTCCTCGAAAGCGAGGTCGTAGAGCCCGTTGATGCGGGAGGTGACGAACCGCTCGTGATCCAGCGACTGCTCCATGATCTCGAGCGGCGAACCGTACTCGACTGGAGGCTTGTCGATGCCATGCAGCTCGACGCGTCCTCCTCGCTCGATGAGGAAATCGTAGAAGCGCATCGCGTGCTCGACCTCTTCCTGGGCCTGCATTCGCAGCCAGGTGGCAAATCCCGTGAGGTTCCGGTCCGAGCAATCGGCCGACATTGCCAGATACATGTAGGCGGAATAGAGCTCGTACTTGATCTGCTCGTTGATGGCTTCCTGGAGGTTGTCGCTGATCATCTCTGACACCGTAGTTCTAATGGTTAGACTGACCGGTGGAAGTGCCGGTACCGTACTGACCCACAACCTGTCCGATCCGCGGCGGGGCGGCAACCGGAACCAGGTTCAATTCGCGCCTCAGTGGCCGAGCCACACCGTCTTGATGTTGAGGAACTCGCGCAGCCCGAATACCCCCAGCTCACGCCCGTATCCCGAGCGTTTGATTCCGCCGAACGGTAGCCGGGGATCGGAGGCCACCATTCCGTTGACGAACACGGAGCCGGCCTGCAGCCCTTCGACGAAAAGCGTGACGAGATCGTCATCGCGAGTCCATACGGCCGCACCGAGACCGAAGTCCGTGGCGTTTGCCAGTGCGAGGGCCTCGGTCGCCGACCCGACCCGGAACACCTCGGAGGATAGAAGAACCCGGGTCCTGTCGGCAGGGTTCCTCCCACGCTGAGGTGCGCTCCGGCCGCAACGGACCGCCTCACCTGCTCGTGCAGCTCCGTCCGGATGGCCTCGGTGGCAAGAGGGCCGATGTCCGTGCCCGGATCCATTGGATCGCCGGTCGTCAGCGCTTCCATGCGCTCGATGAACCGGGTCTCGAATTCGACCGCGATCTCCTCGCTCACGATGAAGCGCTTGGCCGCGATGCAGGACTGCCCGTTGTTGATGATGCGCGCCTGCACGGCGGTTTCCACGGCGCCCTCGATGTCGGCATCCGCAAGGACGATGAATGGATCGAGCTCGAGCACCGACTTCTTCAGGTTCTGCCCTGCGGCCCGGGCCACCGCCCGACCGGCCGGCTCACTCCCGGTCAGCGTGACGGCCGCGATCCGGTGATCGGCCACGAGGGTTTCGGCGCGGGCTGCCGGGATGAGCAGTGACTGAAACGCCCCGGGTGGGAAGCCCGCATCGGAGAACACGGACTCGATGGCGAGTGAGCACCCGGGCACGTTGGCGGCATGCTTCAGCAAGCCGGCATTGCCCGCGACCAGGGCGGGCGCGGCGAAGCGGAATACCTGCCACAGGGGAAAATTCCATGGCATGATGGCCAGAACGACACCGAGCGGTTCGTAGCGGATGCGACTCTCCCGCGCCCCCGAATCCACGACCTCGTCCGACAGAAAGGAGGCAGCGTTCTCGGCGTAGTAGCGGCAAACCCAGCCGCACTTGTCGACTTCGGCCAGTGCCGAGGCGAAGGTCTTACCCATCTCGGCGGTCATCAGACGCGCGAGTTCTTCGCGACGGGCATGCAGGCCGTCCGCCGCTCGCAGGAGCCACTCCGCTCGCCGGTCGACGGACCGTTCCGCGAGTTCCTTCTGTGTCGAAACGGCGCGCTCGACAACGGTCTCGAGATCGTCGTCTCCGAGGACCGCGTACTCCCGCAGCACTTGCCCCGTTGCCGGGTTCACGCTCTTCATGGACATGGTGGCATCGGATTCCTTGGATTGAAACTGTGTGCCGGGGGGTGCCGTACGTACTCTCGAAAGATAACTCCGAACCAACCGGAGAGCCCGTGTTGCGGGTAGCAAGAAACAGTTGCGCCTCGGTCGTGGCGTGCGCCGTCCTGGCGTGCGGCGGGCCTCTCGCGTCGTCGCCGCTCCGAGCGCAGGAACCGGATCCGCCGGCCGACAGTCTCGCGCCTGCCTCTCGCCCCGACACGATCCCCTCGGACACCTACATGGACGAGGGCGCACGCTACATGATCCAGCGCGCGCAGCAAGCTCGCGGTACCGAGGCGGCGGGCCTGGCCAGCTACGAGGCGACGATCACGGAGCGCGTCTACGTGGGCCTTTCGGCGGCCCGATTTCGCCGCGAGCGAGGTCTCTTCCTCAGCGAGCAGATCGCCAGGGTGCGCTGGGACTCGGCGGGCATCGAGACCTACCGGTGGCTCGGCAGCCGGCAGGAAGTGCCGATCATCACGGTGAGGATCCCGACGACCTCATTCCCCTCGATCCGACCGCGGACCGCCTGATGATGGGCGGTGAGACCTTCCTGCACCCGCTGGCCGACACGGCGGGCTTCCACTACCGCTTCGCGTCGGGAGACACGATCCGGATTCTGTTGCCGTCCAGCGGACGCGAGATCACGCTCGTGCAGGTCAGGATCGAGCCCCGGCGGTCCGAGTTCGGGCTCCTGGCGGGGGCCGTGTGGTTCGACCAGGAGACCGCGGCGCTGGTGAGGGGGGTCTACCGGCCCGCGCGGGCCTTCAACCTCGAGATCGACGAGCCCGACGACGCCGAGGACGTCCCGGGGTTCATCAAGCCGATCACGGCCACCGTGGATCACATGATCGTCGACTACGCGTTGCAGGAGTTGCGCTGGTGGCTTCCATGGCGAATCCGCTTCGAGGGTGAAGGCCGGGCCGGCACTCTTCTTCGCGTGCCGGTGGCAGTGGAGATCACCGTGGCCGACTACGCTCTAAACGAGGTCGACACCCTGGACGTGGCCGAGGCAGATCTGCCTCCGGGCTGGGAGCGGCGCACGACAGAGCGCGAGCTGGACGATGGTCGGAAGATACAGGAGATCGTGATCCTTCCGCCCCGCGACTCGCTGAGGGATTCTCCGCTGTTGTCCGAGGACTTCTTCGCAGGTGAGCCGCAGAGCTTCAGTCGGGCCGAGATCGACCGGATGGAAAAGGAACTCGACGAGCTGACCGCGGTTCACGCGATCGCCCCGCCGGCCCTGTCGAAGCTGGGGATCTTCCGCTACAACCGAGTCGAGGCGCTGAGCGCGGGGCTCCGCCGCCAGGGACCGGTCGCGGGCCTGACCGGGTGGGGCGAGCTTCGGATCGGTATCGGCGACTTGATTCCCAACGTCGAGTTCGGCCTTCGCGAGGACCTGTCGGATGGAGCGGTGGAAGCGTCGGCGTACTACCGGCTCCAGGCGGCCAACGACTGGGGCAATCCCCTCAATCTGGAGAGCTCGATCAACGCGATCCTCTTCGGCTACGATTACGGCCAGTACTATCGAGCCGGGGGCGTGTCGATCGGGATCAATAAGGATACCAGAAAGGTCCGCCACGAGGTCAAGGCGTTTGCCGAGTCGCACTGGGCGGAAGAGAAGAACACGAACGTCTCGCTGGCCAATCTGCTCGGGCGCTCCGATCCGCCGCCCAACATGCAGGCGGACGAAATCACGATTGCCGGCCTCTCCGGGCGTCTCCGCATGCAGGCCGGTGTCGATCCGGATGCGCTGGTTACCACGGGAACGATCTGGGGTGAGGCCGGCGTCGGTGATGTGCAGTACGCCCGCCTGGCCATAGGTGCGACTGCGACGGTTCCCCTGTTCTGGCGGCTCGGGGCCAGCCTGGAGGGATCGGCCGGCACCACGTTCGGGGATGTGCCCACGCAACGGCTCTACTATGTCGCGGGACCGCAGACGGTGAGGTCTTTCGAGGCGAACCAGATCACGGGCGAGGCCTTCTGGCTCGTTCGAACCGAGATGGCGGTAGGCTATCCGATCTTCCGGCTGGTGGCTTTCGGTGACTTCGGTTCGGCGGGCGATCTGTCCGAGCTTGGTTCGGCGGATCCATTCGTCGCCGTTGGGGGAGGAATCTCCCTCCTGGATGGTCTGCTGAGGGCCGACCTGGCCCGCGGGGTTCACGGCGCGGGTCCGCTTCGCTGGCAGTTCCTGCTATACCTGGACGCCCTCATGTAGGGCTCTGTTCCCGGGGACCCGGCTCAGCGATCTTGTCATGACGGCTGGTACCGTGCGAGACGAAAGGGTCGGCCGATGATCATCACCCCCGTCAAGGTCAAGATCTGCTGCATTCGGACTCCGGAGGAGGCGCAGTTGGCGCTGTCTTTCGGCGCTGTGGCCGTGGGTCTGGTTTCCGAGATGCCGGCAGGGCCCGGCGAGCTGCCGGACTCGACCATACGCGAAATCGCGACGGCGCTGCCCGAGTCGACCGGCACGTTCCTGCTGACGGCAGTGACCGACCCGGACCGTCTCATCGAGAAGGCACGAGCCTGTGCCGTCAACACCCTCCAGTTGTGGGACTTGCTGCCTCCCGGCGGTTACGCGCGGCTGCGAGCGGAATTGCCCGGGGTTTCACTCGTCCAGGCCATTCACGTGATCGATCGTACTGCGGTGGAGGCGGCCATTGCGGCCGCGCGTCTCGCGGATGCTATCGTTCTCGATTCGTCCAACCCGACGGTGCCCCACAGGTGGGAATCGCAGGCCGGTCGGACGCACGATTGGGACATCAGTCGTGAGATCGTCGAGACCGTGGACTGTCCGGTCCTCCTCGCCGGCGGGCTGAGCCACGAGAACGTCGAGTTCGCGGTGCGGACCGTCCAGCCTTACGGGGTCGACGTGTGCACGGGGGTACGGAGCGACGATGTCCTGGACCGCCGCAAGGTAGTCTCCTTCTTCGAGGCCCTGCGGAGGATCTCCCCGTAGAGCGCACCGGTTTCAATCCATCATATCGACAAGTCGGGGAAGGACGACCCCGGCCGGCCCGAACAGGCTGACATCGGCGATGTCGCTGATCGGTGTACTCTCGAGGTTGATCTCGACCACCCGTGCGCCTCTCGACCTCGCCCACCGGGCGAGGGATGATGCGGGCTGGACCACGCCCGACGTCCCCACGACGAGCATCGCCTCGCAGTTTCCGATGGCCTCCTCCGCTTGAGCCAGAGCCTCCGCGGGAAGGCTCTCACCGAACCACACCACCGCGGGGCGCAATCGGCTCCCACACTTCGGACATGCCGGGACCGGCTCGTCTGGCAGCTCGGAAGAGGGGCAGCGATAGGAGCAGGCCTGACACCGCACGCTGTCGAGGGTGCCATGCAACTCGATGACGTTCTGGCTTCCCGCGGCGCGGTGCAGACCGTCGACGTTCTGTGTGATCAGCCAGAACCGGTCGCACCGGCTCTCGAGGTCCGCCAGCGCCCGGTGTCCGTCGTTGGGCAGGACATCCGCCAGTCCGGCGATCCGGAACCGGTAGAACTCCCACACGCCTTCCGGGTCGCGTCGGAAGGCCTCCGGCGTGGCCAGCTCCATGGCCGACTGCCCCCGCCAGAAGCCGCCCTCACCGCGGAAGGTCGGGACTCCGCTTTCGGCCGAGATGCCCGCCCCCGTCAGGACTGCGACCCGGGTGGCGCGAGAGAGGATGTGCGTTGCTTCACGCAGGCGCTGCTCGTCCGTGGCATCCATGTGCCCGGGCCCTCCGGTCACTGGTGAAACAGGTGTCGGTTCCCACAAGTTATCCTGTCATGCGAACCCTCGTAATCCTGAATCCCGCGGCCGGCGGGCAGACTGACGCGGAGCGCCTGCGCCGACGTCTCGAGCGCCTGATCGAAGGCGACTTCGTGTCCACGTCCGAGGCCGGAGAGGCCGTGAGTCTGTCGTCGGAAGCAGCACGCACCGGCTACGAGACCGTCATCGCCGTCGGAGGGGATGGGACGGTCAGGGAGGTGGCGACCGGACTGCACCTGGGCGGCGGCGGGCCGCGCCTGGGCATCGTTCCGGCGGGTACGGGAAACGACCTGGCTTGCTCGCTCGGAATCCCGCCCGACATCGAACAGGCCGCCGCCGTGGCGACGGGCGAGGGAACCATGGCACTGGACCTGATACGGGCCTCCTGCCCTGGCGGAAGCGAGGAGCCGCGCTTCCTGGCGAATGCCGCGGTGGCGGGGTTCGGCGGGCGCATCGGCGACCGCATGAGCCCGACGTTCCGCCGCCGCCTGCGTCCAATCGCGTATCCACTGGCCGCACTGGGCCAGATCCGGGACATACGGCCGTATGCCATACGCCTCGAGGTGGATGGTCGTCCGATCGATACGAGAGCTCTCATGGTCATCCTGGCGAATGGTGAGTACGCGGGCGGCCGGATTCGCTTTGCGCCGGGGGCGTCCCCGGCCGACGGGCAGCTGGATCTCGTGGTCATCCATGCCGTGAGCGCTTCGAGGCTTGCCGCCCTCATACCCAGGGTCCTGTCCGGCCGACATGCCGGACACACCGGCGTCTCCCTGTACCGGGCCACCTCGGTCCGCATTCAATCCGAAACTGACATGTGGATCAACCTCGACGGGGATACGTGGCAAGCTGGCCCCGCACTCTTCGAGGTCGTTCCCGGGGCTCTTCGAGTGGCTGTCTCCTGACGGGCAACGGTAGATCCACCCTCACCTGTCCAAGCTTTCGAACACTGTAAACAACCGGCCGCCGTCCGTCGGTCCGGCTGATGCCCCGACAGCGGGGTGCGACACAACGCGAGACGAGGAGTG
>JBDHBK010000235.1:0-4336 GCA_039592635.1 Gemmatimonadota bacterium | reverse complement strand
TGTTCGGGGTCCGACCGCTGGATCCGGTGACCTACCTCGGCACGGCCGTGGTGCTCACTCTCGTCGCCCTCGCGGCCGCCTTCCTACCCGGATGGAAAGCGACGCGGGTGAACCCCGTGGAAAGCCTCAGAGCGGAGTAGCCGATCGTGGACCTGATAAGAGAGATTCGTGTTGCCGTTCGATCACTCGCACGCACACCGGTGGTCAGCGCCGCGGCCGTCATCAGCCTGGCCCTCGGGCTTGGCGCGACGACCGCCGTGTTCAGTGCGGTGAGCGCCGCCCTCATGGACGGCATGCCGTTCGCCGAACCGCAGGAACTGGTCTCGGTCTTCCGCACCACTCCACACTTCCGGAATGGCCCGTTCTCACCGGCCAACTTCCTGGATCTGCGCGCGCAATCGGAGACGATCGAATCGCTGGGCGCCGTCGGGTATGGGACCGGACTGCTGAAGCTGTCGGAGCGGACCTACCAGGTCTCCGCCCGCCCGCTGAGCCCGGATCTGTTCGGAACGCTGGGCGTGGCGGCTACACACGGGCGCCTGTTCCAGGCGGACGACGAACTCGCCGACGCCGCCGCCGTGGCCGTCCTGAGCGACGAGGTGTTCCGGTCGCGCTTCGGGGCTGATCCGGCGATCGTCGGCCAGACCATCGTCCTGGACGGCGAGGTCCGCACGGTCGTCGGTGTACTGCCCCCCGCTTTCAGAATTCCGCACCGCACTCGCTATCTCGAGAGTGACATCTGGCTCCCGCTCCGGTTCGAGCCCGAGGACGCCGAGCGCCGGCGGAGCAACTACCTGCTGCTTCTCGGCCGCCTGGCCGATGGCCGGTCCGTGACCGAAGCCGAGACGGAACTCGTCGGGTTGATGGCGGGAATCGCTGAGATCTACCCGGACGTGAGGGGAGAGTCCGTCCGGGTGGGCTCGATGCATGCGGAGTCATCCGGTCCGATCCGCGGGCCCTTGCTCATGCTGCTCGGTGCCGTCGGCCTGGTTCTGCTCATCGCGACCGCCAACGTGGCCTCGCTCATGCTGGCCCGCGGTGCACAGCGCGGCCACGAGGTGGCCTTGCGAACGGCGCTCGGCGCCACCCGGCGCTCCATCGTTCGAACGGTGTTCGTCGAGAGTTCTGTTCTGGCGGCCGTTGGCGTCGCCTTCGCGTCCCTGATCGCGTGGATCGGGGTCCGTGTAATCGGGAACCTCGGAGCCCAGTTGTATCCACAGCTCCAGGGCCTCGGGCTCGACGCGCGCGTGTTTGGATTCGCGATCCTGGCCACGGCGCTGGTAGCCGTTCTTGCCGGGGTGCTTCCCGGGTGGCGCATCTCGGGCGCCGACCCGCAGGACGCCCTGCGCACCGGAAGCTCGAGGAGTGGAGTCTCCCGCTCGCAAAACCGATTTCTCAAGGGAATCGTGGTGGCCGAGCTGGCTGCCTCGGCCGTGCTCCTCATTGGAGCCGGCCTTCTGATCAGCGCATTCCTGGGCGTCATGGATCGAGACCCGGGATTCGAGACCGAGTCGCTGCTCACCATGGAGGTCAACATCTCGCCGGCCCGCTACCAGGACGTGATGGTGGACGAGGGATTCGCTCTCCCGGCTCTCAACGCGATCCGAGCCCTTCCCGGGGTCGAGGAAGCCGGGACGACTTCGATGATCCCGTACGCCAGCTGGGGCAACAACTTCAATATCCGGTATGAAGGCGTAATCGGAGACGACACGCAGCTACCGCTCACCGAAACCCGGGTTGTTTCACCGAGCTACTTCAACACACTGCGTTTGACGCTCGTCGAGGGACGGCTGTTCACGGAGCGTGAGGCGCAGGGCGATGAGCTCCCGACCCTGGTGGTGGTTAACCAGGCCCTTGCCCGAAGAGACTTCCCGGACGGCAGCGCCGTCGGAGGACGCTTTCACACGTCGGACACTACCTTCGCCGAGATCATCGGCGTGGTGACGGATACCCGAAACGTGGGTCCCATCGACGACCCGCGTCCGCAGGTCTACTGGAACTTCATGGGTAGCGGCATGCGCGCAACGCGAATCCCGCTGGTGGCCCGCGTGACCGGACCACCCGAAGCACAGACAAGAGCGATCGAGGAAGCGCTCCGATCGGTCGACCCGGAGGTGGCGGTCACCGGTGTACGATCCATGGAGGCGGTGATCTCAAGCTCGGTGCGCCGGCAGCGTTTCTTCATGATCCTCCTGGGCGCATTCGCAGCCGTAGCCCTCGCCCTCACGATCACGGGACTGTACGGGGTAATCAGCTATGCCGTGGCCCAGCGCACGCGCGAGCTCGGAATACGCGCGGCCCTGGGCTCGAGCCGCAGCCAGACGCTGGGACTGGTGATGAGGGACGCCCTGGTGCTGGCGGCGATCGGCCTGGTCATCGGGGCCGTATCCGGCCTTGCGCTGACGCGCCTCCTGGAGGGCATGCTCTACGGCGTTAGCCCGCTCAGCGCGAGCGTCTGGGTCGCGGCCCTGGGGAGCCTGTTCGCAACGGCTGCCATCGCTTCGTCGGTGCCGGCGGTCAGGGCCGCGCAAGTGGACCCGCTGGTAGCCATCCGGTACGAGTAGGTCGTGGCGGACGGGGCGGACGATACCTGTCCGCCCCGTCCCAGGCCGGTTAGTTTGTGAATCTTCCCCTCGCCCGTTTTTTGCGGACCAGTTGAACCGTGCGCTACGGTGAGTCCGCCATCCATCCCGGGGCCGTCCCCTCCGCCGCCGGTGGGCTTCCCACAGGAGTCAGAAAGATGGTTGCTAGAGTCGCAGTCCTCGCGGCCGCGCTCCTTGCAGCGGGGTCCAGCGCAGCGCCGGCACAGGGGCCTGGCGACCCCACGACGGTGTTCGCGGAGGGTCTGAACGCTGCCTGTCGGATGGCGTTCGACTCGGTCGGGAATCTCCTCGTCGCGTCGATCAGCACCGGTGAGATTCGAAGCATCGATCCGGCCGGTGGCGTGACGCTGTTCACGGACCAGATTCCGGACCCGCGTTGGGTCACGTTCGACGCCTTCGGATGGCTGCTCGTCACCAGCCATACGAACGCCATGGTGCACCGCATCTCGCCGCAGGGTGAGGTGACGGACTTCGCGCGGGTGGACGGCGGGGTCGGCATCGTCACCGATCAGGATGGGAGCGTGTGGGTGGCAGCCGTGGACACGCTGTGGCACTTCGACGCGATCGGCCGCCAACTTGACGCGATCGCGACCATCGACATGTACGGGATCGCCGCGCGCGGCATCTACCCCGCTCCGAACGGCAGCCTCTACGTGACCGGTTCTGCAGGCGCACTCTGGGAGCTTGTGGATGGGGTCGCAGAACAGCTTCAGGGTGTCCATCAGTATCGATGGTGGGGGCTGGCCTTCGATGCCGCAGGCAACGGCTACTGGGCCCACGAGGGCATCGACGAAGGCGATGTCGACCGGCTGGTCCTCATCGACCTCGACGGAAACTGGCTGAACGAGACCTGGAGCACGCAGCTGGTGGATCCATGCCGCTGCGTGTTCGGGCGAGACTCCGATGGGACCACCAACTCCGATCTGTATGTCGGGCAGGGCGACGGGACGATCGTGAAGGTGGCCGCTGGCTCCACCCTGGCAGCCGGCTGGCCACTCGTCGGTCTCAGATTCTCGGAGATCGACGAAGCCGCGGCGGCGGACGAGATCATGGGAGTCCCGAACTTGCTCCCCGAGTCGACCCGCGATTTCCTCGATGTGATCGGCAACAACGACGGCTCGTACGACGTCGGCGATTTCAGGGCCTACCTGATCGCTGCCGGCGTCGTGAACTGAGGGGAGGCGATGATGCGCAGCACCAGGATTCCTGTGGCGATCGCTCTGTGTGCACTCCTCGCGACGAGCCTTGCCTGCGGAGATGACGACAACGGATCGACAGGCCCGCCGGATCCGGTGCCGGGTACGCTCACGCTGACTCTGGGAACACCGCATCTGGATGATGGGGCGCTCCTTCTCCGTCTCGAGGGACCGGACATGACGCAGGTCGGACTGTCCGCACCGGATCTCTATCTGCGGTTTCTAGAGGATCAAACGGGCGTCACGGCCGTGTTGGTCGGTGACGTGTCGGAGGGAGATCTGCTCACGTTCCACGTGCCAGACGTGAATCGAGTGAGCTCCTACAGCGCCACGATGCTCGAGGCAGCGAATCGCTCGAACGCTGTTCGCGTATCGCTCGCGGAGTACACTCTGACGGTGGCTCCCTAGCCCCGAACCGGGACCGCTGGGCGTCCAGGGAGGCCCAGGGGACCAGCCGGTGGTAGTGCAGGTGGTCGGCTCCGACAGCCTTCCGTCCCGACTTTGTTTAATTTATGTATAAGTGTCAGCCTTGACAAT
>JBDHBK010000234.1:0-4347 GCA_039592635.1 Gemmatimonadota bacterium | reverse complement strand
ATGGCGATGATCCCCTCGCGAGGCTTCGTCGAGAAGATACAATCGATGACTTCCATGGCCTTGGCCTTGGAGAGATCACACTTGCCGGCGAGCTTGTCAGCGAAGTCCTGTTTCGTCACGCTACATCTCCTGTTGGGTGAGAACTGGAAGTTACGAATACCTCAGATAGGCCCATTATGTACGATCCATTCGAGGTTGGCAAGACGGGAAGCCGCGGAACTCGGGGACGGATCGAGGAGCGCTTCTCTCCAGAGGGCCGAGCCGGGCCGAACATCGGGCACTCGGTCAGCCGGATCGGGGTCGCCGAGACCGCGGAGGCCACGGGATGAACGCGCTGGTTCTCGCAACGTAATCGGCGTAGCCAGGCCTCGTTTCGCGCAGGCTTTCTTCCAGCAGTCGGACTCCCGATACGCGCACCAGGAGCACGGTCATGAGGATCGGGCTGAACACGGTCCATCCACCGCCGGGGACGGAGGTCGCGATCACGAAAAGACCCCACCAAATCAACGCATCTCCGAAGTAGTTGGGGTGGCGAGTGAAACGCCACAGGCCCGTCGAGAGGACCTTTCCCGCATTCTTCGGATCCGCTCTGAACGCCGCGAGTTGCGCGTCGCCCACGGCTTCGAAGGCAAAGCCGACGAGCCACAGGGCGCTGCCTGCGAAGTCTGCTGCCGTCAGGTGCTCGGGAGTCCCGCTGGACTGGCCCGCGAGCAACGGAGCCGACACGGTCCACAGGATCACGGCCTGCAGCACGAACACCTTCCACAGACTGGTCCACCAGTACGAGGCGCCGCCGTTCTCCCGCCAACGGGCGTAGCGGGGGTCCTCCGGCTTCCCCCGGTTTCTGCGGTGAATATGCACCGACAACCGGATTCCCCACACGGCAGTCAGACCGAGCAACAGCCACGAACGAACCGGCCAGCCTCCGCCATTGGACGCGTACCATGCGGCCAGCAGGACGAAGCCGAGTCCCCAGCAACGGTCCGCGATGGAGGCGTCCCCACTGACCAGGCTCACGAGCCACAGCAGGTAGGCCCCGGCTGCGACGAGCGCGAGGCCTTCGAGGCCCAACTGCATCCACAGTTCCAAGGGGTCGCCACCTCCGAGAGAGAGACCATGCACACGATTCTCCTGCGCGCATAATAGGCGATCGAGGGGCCCGCGGAAGTAGTTTGACGTAGCTTCATCGGGCGCGGAGATTTGATCGCCGGCCGCACGCGGCGGCCGAGCCCCGTTATGAAGCAGTCCAGCGGTTCCCGGGATCTGGTTCCCGCGGGCCGCTGAACCACAGATAGGGAGGACGGTGGAATGGCACGAGTGCGGGCGCGGTGGACCGGAGCGATGGCATTCGCGATCGCGGTACTGGGTGCTGGATGCTCCGACGAAAGCGGTGGTGCGGGAGCGTCGCAGGAGGCCGTAGAACAGGTCGCGGTTCAGCGCGCGCCGACTCCCACCCTGTCTTCACCACAGGTGATCACCTCGGCTGATCTCGTGAAGCGCCTCGAAGGAGAGGACGTTCCGGTCATTCTGGACGTCAGAAGTCCTGAGGAGTTCGCGGACGGCCACATCCCCGGCGCGATCAACGTTCCCTACGATCAGATCGCGGCGAACCTGGATTCGCTGGAGTCTTTCCTGACTGCCGAGATCGTGGTGTACTGCCGGACGGGTCGGCGAGCCGGCGTGGCGGAAAAGGCCCTGCGAGAGGCGGGCTTCACGCAGGTCGTAGACCTCGAAGGGCACATGATTTCGTGGAATGAGGCGGGCATTCCCGTCGTCATCCCCGCCGTCAACTGATCGGAGGCCGCTCTGAGACCCATCGACATGATCGTCGACGTCAGCCGCGGACGCGCGGTGGAATCGATCCACCACGTGCAGGGGGTGGTGTGCAGCGCGACCGGGGAAGAAGAGTTGTGCGCGGGCGATCCTGAAATTCTGACGTATTGGCGCTCGGCGATGAAGCCCTTTCAGGCCCTGCCCCTGTTCGAGGACGGGGTGGTGGATGCTTTCGGTCTCGAGCCGGAGGACATCGCCGTGATCTGCGCCTCGCACGGGGGGATGCGGCAACATACGGAGAGGGTGGCGGCACTCCTTCGGCGCCTGGGGCTGAACGAAGATCATCTGCACTGCGGTCCTCACCTGCCGTTCGACCAGGCTACGGCTCGGGTCATGGGCTGCGCTGGACGCCTTCCGGGCCGATTGCACAACAACTGCTCTGGCAAGCACGCCGGAATGTTGGCCCTCGCCATTCACCACGGTTGGTCGATCGAGGGATACGACCGTCTTGACCATCCCGTGCAGCGCAGGATTCAGGGATCCCTCAGCGAGTGGATTGACCACGAGCCCAAGGATCACCACTGGGCACTGGACGGGTGCGGCGTCCCGACGCTGCGAATGCCGCTGCACGAAATGGCACGAGCCTACTCCAGGCTGGTCCGCCAGGCCCGGACGGGGCGGACCGCACCCGCGGCCGTTGTCAGTTCGATGACGCGCTTTCCCGAGCTTACTTCGTCCCCCGGCCGCGTGCCGCTCGAGATCATGCAGGCCACGAAGGGCAGACTGCTGGCGAAAGAAGGCGCCGAGGGAGTGCTATGCGTAGCGGCGCTGGACGACGACTGGGGACTTGCCGTGAAAGTGGAAGACGGGGCAGTCCGCGCCGTGGGTCCGGCCACGGTGCAACTGATGGATCTCGCCGGAGTGCTCCGGGAGAATGAGCGCCTGGCCCTGGCCTCGGTAGCCGAGGCGGTGATCGAGAACACGCTGGGGACGGAGGTGGGGCGGGTCAGAGCCAGGGAATCGGGGGACAACGGTGTCCAAGCCTGAAATGAGCGGTGAATCCACGCAGGCGCTGCTCCGACTGTCGGCAGCCGTCGCCGCGGGTGACCGGAGCCACAGGCTCGAGGCCATGCGAGCGGCTGCCGAAGTTGCGCCAGCCAGGTCGGTCGAAGAGGCGCTGCTCCAGAGCTATCTGTTTCTCGGGTTTCCAGCGGCTCTGACGGCGCTCGCGGAGTGGCGAGAGGTTTCGGGCACGCGCTCCATGCTCGAGACGGAACCGCCGGACCTGGCGACATGGGGACGGCGCGGTGAGCGGGTGTGCCGGACCGTATACGGCCGGGCGTACGAGAAGCTGAGGGGCAACGTCCGGCGGGTGCATCCGGCCATGGACGAGTGGATGGTCCACGAGGGCTACGGAAAGGTGCTCGCTCGGGAGGGCCTGGATCTGGGGACCCGCGAGCTGTGCATCGTCGCGGTCCTCGCGGCCACGGGGTGGGAGCCTCAGCTCCACTCTCACCTCAGGGGGGCGCTGCACGCCGGGTGCGAACCGGCGGTGGTGGACGCGGCCCTCGAAGCGGGTCTGGCGATGACTGAAGACGAAGACTGGCGCACCGGCGCCCGCTCGCTATGGAGTCGGGTGCGCGAGCGAGAACCGGAACGGTCCGAACGGGGACGGGGGATCTGATGTTCATCGACTTCGCGCGAATTCGCGTGAAAGGCGGAGCCGGCGGCGCGGGTGCCGTGGCGTTTCGACGCGAGAGCGGCGTACCCCGTGGGGGGCCCTCGGGCGGCAACGGGGGGCGTGGTGGCGACGTCACGCTCGTGGCCAACGGGCAGCTGACGACACTCCTCGACTACAGCTATCGAGAGAACTACGCGGCCGGCCGGGCCGGGCACGGCGAGGGAAGCAACAAGACGGGGGCGGACGGCGACGACCTGGAACTGCCGGTTCCCCTCGGCACGGTGGTCAAGGACGCGGAGACGGGTGAGCGCCTGGGAGAGCTTCTGAAGACCGGGGACCGACTCGTGGTCGCCCGGGGGGGGCGCGGTGGCAGAGGGAACGCTTCGTATAAGACCTCCA
Organism: Gemmatimonadota bacterium; assembly: GCA_039592635.1. Classification (GTDB taxonomy): domain Bacteria; phylum Gemmatimonadota; class Gemmatimonadetes; order Palauibacterales; family Palauibacteraceae; genus Benthicola. The sequence continues at coordinate 494 of JBDHBK010000234.1, read as the reverse complement.
CGCACCAGACACCGCGAGAGTGGGAGCCCGGGGAGTGGGGGGAGGAGCGTCGAATCGAACTGGAGCTCAAGCTCATCGCCGACGTGGGTCTGGTGGGAGAGCCCAATGCCGGGAAGAGCACATTCCTGTCGGCCGTTTCTTCCGCGAGGCCCAAGGTCGCGGACTACCCGTTCACCACGCTCAAGCCGAATCTCGGCGTGGTGGGTCTGTCGGACGGCCGTTCGATGGTGATTGCAGACATCCCGGGGATCATCGAAGGTGCGGCCGAGGGGAAGGGTCTCGGGACCCAGTTCCTCAGGCACATCGAGCGAACGCGCACCCTGGCTCTCATGGTACCGTCCGATTCCGCCGACCCCCAGGCCACCTACGAACTCCTCCGCGGCGAGTTGCTGTCACACGACGCGGCGCTCGAGCAGATTCCACACTGCCTGGTGATCACCAAGGCTGACCTGCGACCGGAGGACGATCGGGACTGGGACGTGGACGCCCCCGGT
>JBDHBK010000233.1:0-4347 GCA_039592635.1 Gemmatimonadota bacterium | reverse complement strand
ACCCGTTGGCGAAGTCGGCGATCACGTCGACCTCGAGAGTCTGACCGTCGGTGAAGAAGATCGCCCGACTGTCCGGGCTGGTCGCCCCGCCCGGGAACTGCGCCACGAACTCCGGCAGGACCCGAAGGCCCCACCAGCCGCCGTCGATCCCGTAATCGGCCGCGTTCATCTGGTTGCCCACCGACGCGTGAATCAGGAACGTCAGCCCGCCCCACAGCTTCTGGTTATCGCCGTCCTGCGGGATCGCGAACACGATCTCCGGCGAGTTGTGGTTGTCGGCCATGAAGTTCGCCTGGTAGTTGGGGGTGAGCGCGTACGGCCCCCCGATCACGTTCTCGACCTCGCTGAGCGCGCTCCCGTAGTCGGCCGCGCCCACGTAGGCCCCGGCGTTCATGTACACCTTGGCCAGCAGCATAGAGAGAGCGCCCTGGTCCGCACGGCCGTACTCGCCCGCGCCCGGCACCGGCAGCTCGTTACGGATGTCGTTCAGCTCACTCACGATGTACGCGTAGATCGTCGCGGCATCACTCTGTTCCGGAGGCGTCGATCCAAGCTCGAAGCTCTCCGTCACCAGCGGGATGTTCGCCCACAGGTCGAGGCCGTGCCAGTAGCTCAGCGCCCGCAGGAACCTCGCCTCGGCGCGGTAACCCTGAATATCCTCCGCAAGGCTCAGGTGTCCGCGCTCCGCCAGCGCGTCGTCGGTCGTCGCGCGCAGGAACTCGTTCACCAGCGACACCTGGAAGAACACCCGGGAGTACATCATCTGCACGAACTGATTCGATGACGCCCACCCCATGGTGACCATCTCCGGCAGGCCGGCGTCGCCCCACGCGACCACCGCCTCGTCGGTCGGCAGCTCCTGCAGCTGCCACAGCTGACGGCCGTAGCTCGTGAAGCCCTCGTCGAGGCGCGAAAAGTCCGCCAAGTCAGGTTGCCCCTCGTTATCTGGCCCCCTTTGGCCCGTAACCGCCAGTCCGGCATACAGCTTGGCCAGGAACGCTTCGTAGGACTGCGTGTCGTCGAACACGTTCGTCTCCGTCACCGTGCTCTTCGGCTCGGTCGTGACGTCGCAGGCGGTCACGCCGATGAGCAGGGCGGAAGCAACGAACAGTGTCATGGTCTTCATGATTCGCATCGTTCTATCCTTTGCCAGTGCCACTAGTCGCAGCCCCCGTCCTCAGAAGAGAACGCTGAGGCCCGCCGTGAACGTCCGGGTGCGCGGGTAACGGTTGTTGTCGATGCCATTGGTAGACGCCGTCGGATCGACGCCACTGTATCCCGTGATCGTGAACGCGTTCTGCACGACTCCGTAGACCCGGATGCCGTTCAGCGCCCTCTGGAACGTGTAACCCAGCTCGATGTTCTGCAATCGCAGGAAACCCGCGTTCTCCACGTAGTAATCGGAGAAGTACTGCGGCCTCGCGAAATTCGTCGTCAGAACGGACTCGTGGAGATTGCTCGGTCTCCCGCTGTCCACCAGCTGATCGTAGAAGCCTGTGCTGGAGGCCACGTTGTTGTACACGTAGTTCCCCAGGTTGGCCAGCAGCGTAAGGCTGAAGTCGAAGTCCTTGTACCTCATCAGCGACGTGTGCCCCATGATCCAGTCCGGCTGTGGGCTGAACGTCGCCGCCCGGTCATCCTGGTTGATGATCCCGTCGCCATTACGGTCCACGTACAGGTCCTGGTCGTTGATCGACCCGTCGTCGTTCGTGTCCTCGTAGATGGGGTTCCCGGACCCGTCGCGCTTGTGCTCGTACACGAAGAACGAGTTGACGTCCTGACCCGGTTCCAGCACCTGGATGAAGCTCCCGACGCCTCCCGAGATGGTCTCGCCGGCGAGAATCTGCTCCGTGCCGCCGCCGAACTGGTTGATCTTGGTGAGCTCGTTATTGTTGTAGGCGAAGTTGAAGTTCGCGTCCCACGTGAACCCGCCACCCTGGCCTTCGACGAACATGGCGTTGAGCGTGAGTTCGAGACCTGAGTTCTTCATCGAACCGACGTTGGTGGTGACCACGTTGGACAGATTGCTGCCGCCCGCAACGATCACATCGAAGATCAGGTCATCCGTGGTCTTGTTGTAGAACTCGATCGAACCCCAGTAGCGGTTGTTGTTGAATCCGTAGTCGAGTCCCACGTTCCAGGACGAGGTCTCTTCCCATTTCAGGTCCGGGTCCACCGCATTGGGCCGGACCGTCGGGATGAACGAGTCTCCGAACTGGGCCTGCGCCGTATTCTCGCCGAAAGTGTAGGTCTTGTAGAACAGGTAGTTGCCGAAGGCCTGGTTTCCGTTCTTACCCCACGAGGCCCGCAGCCTGAGATCGGACAGCCAGTCGTTGGACCCGTCCATGAACGACTCTTCCGACAGGCGCCAGGCTCCCGAGAACGACGGGAAGATCCCCCAGCGATTGTCTTCACCGAACCTCGAAGAACCATCCGCCCGGACGGTCGCCGTGAGCTGGTACTTGTCGGCGAAGGAGTAGTTGGCCCGCCCGAACCACGAGGCGAGCTTGTTCTCCTGAACGTCCAGCGTCTGGCGCTGGAAGCCCGCGGACGGTACTCCCCACGGTCCGAGCAGATCGGTGCTGAGCTGCTCCGCGTACTGGAAGGCCGTATCGGTGCGCCACTGCTGGTACGAGTAGCCTCCCACGGCGTTGAGACCGTGCGCTCCCCAGTTCTCCTGGTACGTGAAGAACGCGTCCCCCAGCCAGCTGAACTCCGTCCCGTTGGCCCTCGAGACGGTTCCGAACTGGCCCGCTTCGGTCTGGAACTTGGAGATGGACGGAGCGAAGAACGGGTTCTCCCCGTTGAGGGCCGTGTAGCCGAAACGACCGGTCACCGACAGGGCCTGCAGGAACGGGAAGGCATACTCGGCCGTCACGTTGCCGATGCTTCGGTAGCCGACGCCCTCGTCGAACACCAGGTTGGACTCTCCCACCGGATTGTTCGTTGCCAGGTTATCATCCCACTCGAAGTACCCGCCATAGATGCTCGTCTCGTCGTAGATCGGCTGCGTCGGGGCCATGTTCGTGGCGAGCGCGATTCCCCGATTCCCATTCCTCTGCGATTCCGACCGGGACCCGAGCACGTTGGCGCTCAGGTTCAGATTGTCGTCGAACAGAAGCTGGTTGTAGGCGAAGTTGAGGGTGGCCCGCTCGAAGCCCGTGAGCTTGACCGCGCCGTCCTGGGCCAGGTACCCGAGAGACACCCGGAAGTCCATCTTGTCGCCCCCACCGGCCACGCCAAACGTATGCTGTTGGCCAAATCCGTTCTCGGTGACGGCGTCATACCAATCGGTATCCGTGGTTCCCAGGTACTGGACCTGCTGCGGGGCGTTCTCCTCGACGGCAGTGCGAAACTGTGACGCGTTCAGAATGTCCGGCTGACCGGAGATGGTCGAGCCCGACACGTTGCCCGAGTATGTGACGCGCGTCAGTCCTCCGGCCGCCTGCCGGCCCGACGTCGTCTCGATCAGGATCACTCCGTTGGCGCCACGGGACCCGTAAATGGCGGTGGCCGAGGCATCCTTGAGGACCGTGAACGACGCGATGTCGTCGGGGTTCAGGAACGCCAGCGGGCTTCGGTTCCCGGCCAGCGCTCCAAGTCCTCCGCCTACCTCGAGCGGAACACCGTCGATCACGTAGAGAGGCTCGTTGCTGCTGGTGATCGACGTCCCGCCGCGGATCCGCACCGAGGTCCCGCCACCCGGCTCACTGCCGTTGCTCTCGGTCACCTGAACTCCGGCGACCTTCCCCTTGATCAGCTCCTCTGAGGTGACGATACGGCCTGTGTTGAAGGCCTCGGACGGCACCGACGTGACCACGCCGGTCTGCTCGCTCGTCTGCACCTCACCGTAGCCGATGGCGACGATGGGCTCCATCTCCATCGGAGCCACCTGCAGCCTGGCCTCGACGTCCGCCGAGCCGCCCGCGGTGACCGTGACTTGAGTCTCGAACGAACGGTACCCGATCAGTGAGACCCGAAGCGTGTGGACTCCGGCCGGCACGTCGGGCACGACGAAGAAGCCGCCGGCTCCGCTGAGCACGGTCTGGCCGGCGACCATCACCGTGGCATCGGCCAGGGGAGCCGCGAGATCGGAGGAGATGACTCTTCCCCGGATCTCGCCGGTCGCCTGTGCCTGGAGTGCAGTGGCGCTCACAGCGGTCGCTGCAAGCAAGACTAGGAAGTGTCTAACCCACTTGCTCATCGGTTGACCTCCAACGACTTGTGTGGTGAACGGTCCTGCCCGACACTGCCCGCGACGGGACAATTTGACCGCTGTTGGGAATTCCTGGCAGATTTGGTGTCCGGCAATTCAATGTAACACCTTGTTTTCGCGGTGTTTACGTC
>JBDHBK010000232.1:0-4350 GCA_039592635.1 Gemmatimonadota bacterium | reverse complement strand
CCAGGCCGGAGCCACCACGATCCTCGACCTGCTGGTCGCCCAGGTGAACGTTACCGAGGCGGAAGCCGGCCTCGTGCAGGCACGCTTCACCACGCGGCTCGCGCTGGCCGGTGTTGAGGCGATCCTGGGCCGCAGATTGTTCGACAAATGAGGGGTTTGAGACCTGTGAAGCTAAGAGATACGGTGCGAATGGCGCGCAGGGCCGCGGCGGTGTTGATCACTATCGGTCTGACCGTCGGGGCTTGCTCGGGCGGAGACGACGATGCGGAGGGCGGCCCCCCGGGCGGAGGCGGTGAAGGCGGGCCCGGTGGTGCCCCGAGAGGCATGCCGGTGGACGTCGTCGTGGCGCGACTCGACACGGTCGTGGATGCAATCAGCTCCACAGGCCAGGTCGAGGCCGTGCAGGCCATCGACCTGCGGCCGGAGATCTCCGGCCGCCTGGTCCGAATCCTCGCCCGTGAGGGGACCGAGGTTCGGGCGGGTACGGGGCTGTTCAAGATCGACGATGCCGAGCTCCGCAGCCAGGTCGCTCGGCTGGAGGCGGAGCGGGACCTGGCCGAGCAGGCGCTGGCCCGCACCCGGGAGCTGATCGAGCGCAACGCCTCGTCGCAGGCAGACCTCGAACTCGCGGAAGCGAGCTTCCGGAGCGCGGAGGCGCAGCTCCAGTTGCAGCAGACGCGGCTCGATCGAACGGTCGTGCGGGCCCCCTTCGCGGGTGTCGTCGGGGAGAGATACGTGAGCCTCGGTGACTACGTCACGTCCAGCGACGCCCTGACTACGCTCCAGACCGTAGACCCGCAACGCGCCAGCTTCCAGGTACCGGAGAGATTCTCGCAGAGACTCGCGGAGGGCCAACAGATCACGTTCCAGGTCGCCTCGGTCCCGGGTCGCGTGTTTGAGGGCACGGTTGATTTTGTGGACCCTCGGGGGCAGCTACCGGGACGCACGATCACGGTGAAGGCTCGGGTAGCCAATGAAGACCGCGCCCTGAAGCCCGGCATGTTTCTCGAAGCCCGACTTGCCACGGAAGTGCGACCCCAGGCTGTCGTCGTTCCCGAGGACGCCATCCTCCCGCTCCAGGGTGCCGACTACGTGTGGATCGTGAACGACGAGGGAGCGGCCGAGAGAATCGAGGTCACCCTCGGCGTCCGGACCCCCGGCTGGGTGGAGGTCGTCGGGGGCGTGGAAGCCGGCACCCAGGTCGTCGTCGGCGGAATCGAGCGGTTGGCCCCGGGCGCGCCGCTGAGCCCCAACGTCCTGGAGCGCTAACGACCGGCCTGCGGGTCAGGCGATCTCCGCAGCCTTCGAGGAGGCCGGTGCCATCTTCCGGACGCCCGCCATTCCGTAGTCGATGATCGCGTAAACGGCCGCGACACCGGCGAGGTACACGGGGACCTTCACGTACTCCGGATAGAAGATCAGAGTCAGCAGCGCTGCGACCTGGAGCGCCGTCGTCACCTTGCCCCCCATCCTCGAGTGGAAGGGCATCTCCTTGCCGGCCAGCCTGCCCACCCAGAAGACCCCGCCCGTGAAGATGTCGCGGAGAATCAAGATCAGAAACTCCGCCCAGTCGATGCGGCCGGTCGGTAGAAACGAAACCAGGGCCAGGAACACGAAGATCCGGTCGCAGAATGGATCCAGCAGGGCCCCGATCTCGGACTCCGTGTGTGTCAGACGCGCAATCAGGCCGTCCAGCAGATCCGTCGCCGCACCGGCGATCACGATGGCAGCCACCCACTTGGGTTCACTGACGATCAGAAACATGAACCCGAGCGGAATGCGTAGCAGCGAGAGGAAGTTCCCGACCGTCAGGAAACCGGCTCCGTGATGGTCGTCGGCTGGCGCTCCGTGGCCCCCGGGGACGGTCAAGCCTCCGGCCCGGGTCACGCGGTGCCTCCCGCCGGGCTGCCGTCTTCCGGCCTTCCCAGTCCGGACGCCAGGTAGTCTTCGAGCGCGTCACGGAAGGGCAGCGGCTTGATGCGGAACACGGTACGGAGCGGATTGTCGTCTCCGCTGAGAACGCTGCCCCACCGCAGCACGTCGAGTTGCTCCTTCGTGAAAGGCGTCGCGAACCCGGCGGCTTGGGCAAGCCGCGTTACGGGCGACGCGACTCCATCAGGCAGCGGCAGAATGGGGCGCCGCAGAGCCGCAAGTTCACCCACGGTCCGCACGATACTGGTGAAGCTGATCCGATCGGGCCCTGCAACCTCGTAGAGTCCGCCTTCGACGTCGGGGCGCTCGACCGACTGCGTCAGTACGTCCACCAGGTCCTCCACGGCGATCGGCTGAAGCCTGAACGTCCCGTCGCCGAGCATCGGGAACACGGGCAGCTTTCGGAGAAGAGCCAGTATCGAGGTCACGAAGTGGTCTTCCGGCCCATACACGACGGCCGGCCGCACGATCACGTGCGCGACTCCCGAGGACATCACGGCGTCCTCCGCCTGGAAACGACTTCGGAAGTACGGACCCGCGGCCGGACTGGCACCCAGAGCGCTCACATACACGATCCGCTGGATTCCCGAGTCGAGTCCGGCGACCAGCAGGTTTCGGGTTCCGGCAACGTTCACGGTCTCGAGACTGCTGCCCGCCTGGGCCGTGCTGCAGCCCGCGAGATGGACGATCACATCGCATTCGAACGTGGCTCGTGACAGGGTATCGGGGAGCGTTACATCCCCCTCGACCCAGTCGATCCCGGGCAGACGGGTTCGACCTGGCCTCTCCCTCCCTCGCCACATGGCCCGAACTCGGTGACCACGCGAAGCGAGACGGGGCAGCAGGTGACCGGCGATGAACCCTGACGCACCGGTAACCAGCACCCGGCGCGACGGTGCCACCGCCGCGTCGATCGGATCCGGCTGCTCGCACTCGGCTACGCCCCCGTGCGGACCGCCGTGATCGGGATCGGCCTGCGTTGAGCCTGACGCCATCGCCGCTCCATCGCCGTTGGGAACCCGCACTAGTTTGGCGATCAGCGAGGGAATCGCGCAACGTGTTTCAGTCGAGCAAGGTTGACTCTTCGAGCTCGATCTCCGCCGACAACGCATCGCCGTTGGCCCTCTGATCGAGGAAGACGAATTCCTGAACGATCACGTCGGTGGTCGGAATGGCGACTCCGTCCCGATCGTACGAGCCGTACTCGATCCGGCCTTCCACGTACATGCGCGTTCCCTTGCGCACCCATTTTTCGACGGTCTGGGCTGCGCCGGCCCAGAAAGTGAGTCGGTGCCATTCCGTCTTCCTCTGCTCCTGTCCGTTGTGCTGAAAGACCCGGTTGGTCGCCAGGGACAGGTGGGCGACCGTACTGCCGGAAGGTGTCTCGCGGACGTCCGGATCGGACCCCGCGTTGCCCACCAGGATGACCCGGTTCACGGAACGACTCATACCGCCTCCTTTTCGATGGATGTGCTGTGAGGGCACGAAGCCGCGACCTCGGTTGTGCCGAGAGTCCGCGAAAGGAAGCGTTAGGAGAAGACGAGTTGTGACAGTTCGTGAACGATCCCGTCAGGGAATCAGCCTGATTTCCCCTACAGGAGGCGCATCGCCGATCTCGGCGGCGAGATTCAGGAAGCGGCGCAACCCCGCCAGCATGCGATCGTCCAGGTCGTACCGGATTCGGGACCAGTAAGAACGAAGCCTCGGCGGGGGGAAGCCGTACCTGGCTCCCGCCCGCTGCGCGAGCGATGCGCTATCCGCCGCAATCGAATCGCGACTGGCCAGGAACAGCTGGTGCAGCTCCTCGGTCTCCGGCAGCGCGATAGCGCGGCCGGAGACCAGCCACAGGGCATACACGAATGGTAGCCCCGTCCACTCCGTCCACTCCGCGCCGAGGTCGAGGTGACTCTCCCCCGTCCCGCACCTCCTGCGCAGCGCCACGTCTCCGATGAAGAGAGCCGCGTCGGCGTCGCTGGAGTCGGCGTGGAGCGGATCGACCGCCTGCTGGTCGAAGTCTACCCAGACCGGCCGGACGCCAAGCCGGATCTCGAGGAGGATGCGTAGCAGGCACCTCGACGTGGCGGACGCCGAGGGCAGAGCGACGGTCCGTCCGTCGAGCCCGTCCGGCGGAACGCGAGTCGCGAAGATGATGCTCTCGACAGGACCGGCGCTCCCGATGCACAGTCCGCTGAAAGCCGCATACTCGCGCGCATGCCGCGCAAGCTCTATGCTGGAGCCGGGAGCAATGTCGAGCTCTCCCGTCGCCAGGCGGCGATTGAGATCCGAAGGCGTGCCGTCGACCACTTCGAGCCAGGGTGGACGGGCCCCTTCCAGCAATGGACCGTGAATCGGATAACAGTTGCTGTAATCAATGTTCCCGAGACGAAGCATCAACCCCCACTGGTTTGATTCCGCGAT
>JBDHBK010000231.1:0-4598 GCA_039592635.1 Gemmatimonadota bacterium | reverse complement strand
TCAACACCGGCCGCATCGTCACCGGCGAGGAACTGATCAAGGGTAAGGTCGCCGGTGTGCAGGTAACCGAAACCAACGGCAGCGAGCCCGGAGGCGGCACATCGGTCCGGATCCGCGGCGGGACCTCCATCACCAGCAGCAACGAGCCTCTCTACGTGATCGATGGCGTGCCGCTAGAAGTGGGCGGCGGGCTCGGCGCTCTGGCGGGGAACCGGAGCCCGCTAGCCTTCCTGAATCCCGACGACATCGCGTCGTTCACGGTTCTCAAGGACGCCTCGGCCACGGCCATCTACGGATCCCGCGGAGCCAACGGCGTGATCCTGATCGAGACCACGTCGGGCCGGCAGGCTGCGGGCGGCGCGACCCGCGTCACGTATTCGGGCAACTTCTCCGGCTCGACCATCTCCGGTCAGCCGGACATTCTGAACGCGGCGCAGCTTCGTACCGCCGTCCAGGAGAATGCCCCGCAGCAGTCCCAGTACCTCGGAACCACGGACACAGACTGGTATGACGCGGTCACGGAGAACGGTTTCGGTCAGCAGCACACGTTCGGGGTGGCCGGCGGGGGCGACAAGATGGACTTCCGGGTGTCACTCGGATACCTGGGCCAGGATGGTGTGGTCAAGCTCACGAGCTTCGACCGGGCCACGCTCAACTTCGCCTACAACCAGCTTCTGTTCGACGACAATCTGAACCTGAGCGCCAACGTGCTCGGGTCCCGCTCGGAACAGGTCAACAACGGGAATCGGGCGCTCGGGGGCGCCACGAACATGGCCCCGACGCAGCCGATCTTCGACGATACGAGCATCTACGGCGGCTACTTCGAGTGGGACGACAACCTCGCCACGAACAACCCGGTGGGAGAGTCGAACCTCGTGTTCGACGAGGGCGTCGGGTACCGGAGCATCGGTAACGTGACGGCCGAGTACGCGTTCCCGTTCCTGCAGGCGCTGTCGGTGACCGGACGGTTCGGATACACGGCCCTGAACGGGGAGAACGCTTTCTTCGCCCCCTCGTTCTCCAAGTTCCAGACCGAAGCGGGACAGTTCGGGACCGTCTCGAGGGCCAACGGAACGGAGTTCAGCTGGCTGGGGGACGCGTTCCTCACGTACCAGAACAACTGGGGGGCGAGCGCACTCAACGTAGTGGGAGGATACTCGTATCAGCAGTGGCGTACCGATACGTCCTTCCAGTATGCGGAGCAGCTCAGCACCGACCTGCTCGGACCCTGGGGGGTTCCCTCCGCGGGCTTCATGCGCCAGACGCTGGACGTTCAGGAGAACAAGCTCGCTTCGTGGTTCGGACGGGCCAACTACTCCTTCGCCGACAAGTACCAGCTCACGGCGACCGTCCGGTCGGACGGCTCTTCGAGGTTCGGTGAGGAGAATCGATGGGGTGTCTTCCCGTCGGTGTCGGGAGCCTGGCGCATCTCGGAAGAGTCGTTCATGGACGGTTCCAACAACTGGCTGTCCGACCTCAGGCTTCGGGCCTCGTGGGGTAAGAACGGGAACCAGGCCTTCGGCAACTACCTGTTCTACAAGACCTACGCTTTCGGTGAGAACACGGCGCAGGCCCAGTTCGGAGACTCGTTCATCCCGACGGTCCGGCCCAGCGCGGTCGACCCGAACCTGAAGTGGGAGGAGACGTCGTCCTGGAACGTGGGACTCGACTACGGGTTCAAGAACAACCGCTACTGGGGTTCGATCGAGTTCTACAACAAGACCACCGATGACCTGATCTTCGACGTCATCGTTGCGGGGGGCAGTAATCTGTCCAACGTGGTCACGACCAACGTCGGTTCCATGAAGAACTCCGGTCTCGAGCTCACGCTCAACACGATGTTCGTCGAGGGCGCGGGCGGCGGGTTCACGTGGGACGCGAACTTCAACTTCGCCTACAACAACAACGAGCTTACCAAGATCAACCAGTTCGGCGGCGGCAGCGAGCAGATTCTCGCCGGCGAGACCATCGCGGGAGGCGTCGGGAGCTTCATCCAGGTTCTCGAGCCCGGACAGGACGTCAACTCGTTCTTCGTGTACGAACACAAGCGCGACGGGTCCGGGAACCCCATCTACGAGGACACGAACGACGACGGGTCGATCAACGACCAGGACCTGTACGTGGACCGTAACGGCGACGGCATCATCAACCAGGACGACCGGGCGGCGACGTTCAGCCCGCAGCCGGACTGGATCATGGGGCACACGTCGCTCATGAGATACAAGGAATGGGACTTCAGCCTCACGCTGCTGGCCAACCTGGGGAACTACGTCTACAACAACGTGGCCTCCAGCACGGGCTTCTACGATCAGCTGGTGGACAGCGCGAGGCCCAGCAATCTCCATGAGTCGGTTCTGACGACCAACTTCGCGAGGCCACAGTACTTCTCCGATTACTACGTGGAGAACGCCGGATTCCTGCGGTTGCAGAACATCGAGCTCGGATACACCTTCCTTAGAGCGTTGAACGGCATCCGGGTGTACGGGGTGGTGCAGAACGCGTTCACGATCACCGGATACAGTGGCGTCGATCCGACGGCGTCGACGAATGGAATCGACAACAACCGCTACCCGCGCACGGTGACGTTCACGGCGGGCCTCAACGTTCTCTTCTGAGGACGGGGGTTGCGACTAGTGGCACTGGCAAAGGATAGGATGACGAGAATCATGAAGACCATGACACTGTTCGTTGCTTCCGCCCTGCTCATCGGAGTGACCGCCTGCGACGTCACGACGGAGCCGAAGAGCACGGTGACGGAAACCAACGTCTTCAACGACACGCAATCGTACGAGGCGTACCTGGCCAAGCTGTATGCCGGATTGTCGGTGACGGGCCAGGTCGGTCCGCACGGCAACTCGGACTTCTCACGCCTCGACGAGGGTTTCTCGAGCTACGGCCGTCAGCTGTGGCAGCTGCAGGAGCTGCCGACGGACGAGGCGGTGATCGCGTGGGGTGACGCCGGCCTGCCGGAGATGGTCACCATGGGCTGGGCATCGTCGAACCAGTTCGTTCAGATGATGTACTCGCGTGTGTTCTACCAGGTGTCGCTGGTGAACGACTTCCTGCGCGAGACGTCGGACGAGAAGCTGGCGGAGCGCGGCCACGAGGACCTCAGAGACGAGCTCCAGGCGTACCGGGCCGAGGCGAGGTTCCTGCGGGCGCTGAGCTACTGGCACGGCCTGGACCTGTGGGGGAACATCCCGCTGGTGAAGGAGGACTTCCCGATCGGCTCGACGCCTCCGGAGCAGAGCACGGCGGCGGAGATCTACGCGTTCATCGTGAGTGAGCTGAACGACATCCGTAACGAGCTGCCGGCGCCGGGCGCGGGCGAGTACGGCCGTGCGGACCAGGGCGCACTCTCGATGCTGCTGGCCAAGGTGTACATGAACGCCGGGGCCTACGTGGGAGCGGCGGATTACGGGAGCGCGCTCAGCGAGGTCGAGAGCGTGATCGGCGGTGCGTACTCGCTGGCCAACGAGTTCCAGTCGAACTTCATGGCCGACAACCAGAACTCGCCGGAGATCATCTTCTCGATCCCGCAGGACGGCGACAACACGCGGCTGTGGGGCGGGCTGACGTTCCTGATCCACGCGGCCGTGGGCGGCAACATGAACGCCGGCGACTACGGGATCGACGGCGGCTGGTGGGGCCTTCGGGTGACGCCGGAGTTCGTGGCGCAGTTCCCGGGCGGGGCGACCAGCCTGGACCAGCGCGCGATCTTCTTCACCGATGGTCAGAGTCTCGAGGTCGACGTGATCGCCGACTTCGCCGACGGGTACGCGGCGCCCAAGTTCACGAACATCACATCCGGCGGCTCTCCGGGAGCGCACCCGACGTTTCCCGACACGGACCTGCCGGTGTTCCGCCTGGCGGACGCGTACCTGATGTACGCGGAGATCTACCTGCGGGGCGGTGGTGGCAGCGAGGCGCTGGCGGTGGGTTACGTCAACGCGCTGCTGGAGCGGGCGTACGGGGATCAGAGCGCCAACATCACGCCGGCGCAGCTGGACCTCGACTTCGTGCTGGGCGAACGGGCCCGCGAGCTGTCGTGGGAAGGCCACCGGCGGACGGACCTGATCCGGTTCGGGCTGTTCACGTCCGGCGACTACCTGTGGTCCTGGAAGGGCGGACAGCAGGCGGGACAGTCCGTGGAGGACTTCCGCAGCCTGTATCCGCTGCCGGCTTCCGAGCTGCTGGCCAACCCGAACGAACGTTTCACTCGAACCTTCAGCCCGGCCGCCACACGGCGGCCGGGCTGAACCACGTTGCGGGGGCCTGTCGGGCGGGGAGGCGGTCGCGCTCCACACCGATGCTTCCCTATAATCCCCGTCCGGCGCCGCCGGGGTGGACCGGACGCAAACCCTTTTCGAGCTCGATCTCCAAACATGCGCACGGCTGAACTGAAAGCCCTTGAATCCCTCGCCGAGGCGCTGGGTGTCTACACGCACTTCACGGACGGCCTGGACAATCAGGTCACGGTGGCGCCGGAGACGCTTGTTCGCGTTTGCGCCTCACTCGGCGCCTCGATCGAGCGCCCGGCCGATGCGGCCCAAGCGCTGCGGGCGTTGCAGGCGAATCGGGACACGGATCGCCTTCCT
>JBDHBK010000230.1:0-4372 GCA_039592635.1 Gemmatimonadota bacterium | reverse complement strand
CGGCATCGTCTCCGAGTCGCTCGTGCAGTTCCTGGCTGCCGAGGGCATCAATCTTCCTCCCGAGGTCGTTCAGCGGGGCATCGAGTCTTACGTGGTGCACATGGACGTCGGATCGGTGGCCATCAAGAGCCCCTCGGGCGAGCAACGGATCGCGGCCCTGTACAGGGGAAACGGTCCCCGCGAGGGAGCCGACAGTCCGTGGGACAGCTTCGACGGTTACCTGCAGGGCATGGCGACAGAGCGGGGCGCCCGGGTGGTCCGGAGACTCATCACGGATGTCGAGTGGAGGGACGACAGGCCGTGGCTGCTAGGGGCGGACGGAGAAGCCGAGGCCTACGACCTGGTCACCGTCGCCAGCGGCGTGAACAGCAATTTCCTGAAGCTACTGGAGGATCTTCCGGCCGCCATCCAGCCGCCGAAAACCACGCGCACCTACATTTGCGAGTTCCGCTCGACGCCGGAAGAGGTTCTCCGGGTCCTCGGCAACTCCATGCACGTGTTCCTGCTCACGATTCCGCGCCTCGAGTTCGCCGCGATCATCCCGAAGGGCGAGTTCGTGACGGTGGTGATGCTGGGAGACGAACTGGACCAGGAGCTCGTGCACTCGTTTCTCAGGGACCCGGTGGTCCAGAAGTGCTTCCCCACCGACGCCACGCCCTGTGTGTGCTCGTGCTCCCCCCTGATCAACATGGGCGCGCGCAAGCGCCCGTTCGGCGATCGGGTCGTTCTGATCGGGGACAGCGGAGTCACCCGCCTGTACAAGGACGGGATTGGGGCCGCGTTCCGTACGGCCAAGGCCGCGGCGTCCACCGCGGTCATCCAGGGGGTGTCGGCCGAGGCATTCGAGAAGCACTACTGGCCGACGTGCCGGGGCATCGCGAACGACAACGCGATCGGCAAGGTGATTTTCGGGACCACGACACTGTTCAAGATGTCCAAGATCTCGCGTCGCGGCATCCTGCGAATGGCGGAGCGCGAGCAGGCGAATCCCGACGCTTCACCGCACATGAGCTCGCTGCTGTGGAACATGTTCACGGGCAGCGCGCCGTACAGAGAAATTCTGCAGGGCACGCTGCACCCGGGGTTCCTCGCCAACATCATGCTGAATCTCGCGGCTGGGGTCCGGCCGACGAACGGCAAGGGAAAGGTGGCCTGACCATGGGGAAGGGGGCGCTCGGAAAGGTCTACGCGGACGGTGAGGCCATCGTGCGGCAGGGGGCCGTGGGAGACTGCATGTACGTGGTGCAGTCCGGCCGGGTAGAGGTGGTGCAGATGACGGATCTCGGGGAACAGCACCTGGCTTTCCTGGAGACCGGCGACTTCTTCGGAGAGATGGCGGTGTTCGAGAGGGAGACACGCTCCGCCACCGTGCGCGCCAGCGGAGAGGCCAGGGTCCTCAAGGTAGACAAGAAGACCTTGCTCAGGCGGATCAAGGAGGACCCACTCCTTGCGGTGAACCTGGTCCAGACCATGTCCCACCGGATTCGTGACCTGAACGCGGAGGTTGCCCTCCGCGAAGCGGGCCGCTCGTGAGCGCGGGCCCGGAGAGAGGGCGCGCCGAGTCGCTGGACGTCTTCGAGCGCCTCACGCCGTCCTTCCGGCCCCGGCAGGTCGAGAAGACGGCTCCCTGCCAGACCGGATGCCCGAACTGCGGGGACATCCGCGGCTGGATCGGCACGGTCGCCCAGCGCGAGAAGACTGGCCTGTCGCTGGAGGAAGCGTACACGCGCGCCTGGCGCATGATCGCCGACGTGAACCCGTTCCCGAGCGTCCTCGGACGAGTGTGCCCGCACCCGTGCGAACAGCACTGCAACCGGACGGAGCTCGACGAACCGCTGGCCATCAACGCCATGGAGCGGTTCCTGGGTGACTGGGCGATCGACGCCGGGGTCCCACTGGCTCGCATCGACGACGGGCCCCGCGATGAGTGGATCGGAGTGGTCGGAGCGGGGCCGTCCGGTCTCTCGTTCGCCTACCAGATGGCACGTCGCGGGTACCGGGTGACCGTCTACGAGGGCAAGGAGCAGCCTGGTGGCATGCTCCGCTACGGCATTCCCGACTACCGACTCCCGCCGACAGTCTTGGATGCCGAGATCCAGCGTATCCTCGATCTCGGCGTCGAGCTCTACCTGAGCACGCGCGTCGGCCTCGACATCTCGCTCGAAGAGCTGAGAACTCGACACGCAACCGTGTACCTCGGAATCGGCGCCCAGATGGGACGGGGCCTGGGCGTGCCCGGCGAAGAGGGCCCTTCCGTGTGGACCGGCACGGAC
The DNA here is from genome assembly GCA_039592635.1 of Gemmatimonadota bacterium. Taxonomy (GTDB): domain Bacteria; phylum Gemmatimonadota; class Gemmatimonadetes; order Palauibacterales; family Palauibacteraceae; genus Benthicola. Next base: position 2,099 of record JBDHBK010000230.1, on the reverse strand, counting down.
TACCTGGCCCGAGTGAACTGCGGCGAGGCCGTCGACCTGGGCACCCGCGTGGTGGTGGTAGGGGGCGGCAACACGGCGGTGGACGCGGCACGTACTGCTCGCCGCACCGGCGCGGAAGTCACGATCCTGTACCGGCGATCGCGGGCCGAGATGCCGGCCATCGAGGAAGAGATCGAAGACGCCATCGAGGAGGGCATCGACCTGGTGCTTCTCGGAGCACCCGTGCGGATCGAGCGCCTGCCCAACGGCAAGCTGGCCGCGTTGGTGGCCTGCCGGATGGAGTTGGGCGAGCCGGACGAATCCGGGCGCAGGCGACCGATACCGATTCCTGGATCGGACTATTCGATCCCGGCTGACTCGGTTATCGCCGCCGTTTCGCAGGCGCCGATCCTGGAGGGGTTCGAGGCCCTCGACCGGGACGGCAACTGGCTCCTGACCGACGCCGGCGGCTCTGCCGGTGATGGAGTTCTGGCGGGCGGAGACGCTCTGGGCCTGGGAATAGCCGGAGACGCGATCGTGCAGGGACGCCGTGCGGCCGAAGAACTGCACGCTCGCTTGCGCGGGCTGTCCGCGACTGACGTGAAAGCCGACCGGAAGATGGACGGCCGTCCCGAAATCGGGCCTGACCGGGTGATGCTGGATTACAAGCCCGAGGTGCAGGCCGTCCACGCCCCCAAGCTTACGGGCGCCGAGCGCGTCCAGATGGGAAAGGCCGAGGTAGCCGGCACGATCACCGAGGAAGAGTTCCTGACCGAGACGAGCCGCTGTTTCTCGTGCGGATCCTGCTTCGGCTGCGAACAGTGTTCCATGTTCTGCACGCCAGGGTGTTTTACGAAGCTCGAGGAGGTCGGTCCCGGGGTGTACTTCACGCTCACGCTCGACCAGTGCGAAGAGTGCGGGAAGTGCGTCGAAGTGTGCCCTTGCGGCTTCCTGGAAGTGACGCCCGCACCGGTACCGGAACCCGGGGCCTGACCGCGCAACCTCCTAGAGCGCCGCTCTACGGCGCCCGCTACATCAGTACGAGGGCCGCGATTCCCACCAGCACCAGGGCGTGCGCCAGTTGATCCATCCCCAGGGCCGTCCAGAACGGCCGCCGGACCGGGTCAGCGAATGCCGGGTTTCGCGCCCCCAATCGTCCCTTGAACCAATCCAGCCCCAGGTGCGTCCAGAACTCGATCGACACCGCTCCCAGGATGAGCATCGGGTCGGGGCGAGCGATCGCAGTCACGACGATGCCCACGAAGACGGCGTGAATCAGCGCATGCAGGGCGATCGGACCCAGCGGAGTACCCTTCGCCTTGGCATCCAGCATCCGCGCTGAAGCCAGTGGTGTGAAGTCACCCAGGAAGTGGGCCACGAACAGGAACGCAAGCAGAACGCCCGCCTGATTCGTCATTCGCCCTCCGGCAGAGGTCCGAGCAGCACCGAGTACATCACCCGGTAAGCCTCCGTATTGTCCATGGTGCCATGCACCTGCTCTGCCCCCAAACCTGCGGCCTTCATCAGGATGCCGCCACTCACGTCGTGGTACTGGGCCCACGCGACGGTGAAGGGGTGCCGAACGCCGTTGGCATCCGGAGCGGCGAGAAAGAGGGTACCGTTCGTGCCCTCGACGCCATCCATCGGCGCCCCGTTCGTCGCGCGGGCCGGAGCGGTATCGGCGGGGAACGGCTGGCCGAACACCTGCATCCCCCCCGCGTCGCTGTCCGAGGTCATGACCATGAGAGTGTTCGGATTGTCGGCGATGAACGCCTGGATCGCACCGATTGCCTCGTCCGCTCTCTGGCCGGCCACGATCTCGCCCATGGCGTTGTTGGCGTTGGACATGTTGTCCGATCCCTCTTCCTCTGAAACGAGGAAGAACCGCCGCCCGCTCCGCGACAGCACGTCGAGCGCGACCTGTGTCATCTCGGCGATGGTCGGGGCTTCCTCGGGCCAGGCTACCAGCCCCTTCTCCAGCAGGCGCTCTTCCGGCTGATCGTTGAACGTGTGATAGTAGGCGAACAGGCCCAGGACTTTCGTCACCGTGTCGGGCAGCGAGAGGAGCGCGGCTCGGGTTCTCACTACCGTGTACTCAAACTCTCGCGCCTCGGTAATCA
>JBDHBK010000229.1:0-4383 GCA_039592635.1 Gemmatimonadota bacterium | reverse complement strand
CGGGCGATTCCAGGAAATGGTCAGCCACTTCTTCGTGGTGGCCCGGGATCGCCTCGGGCTCCAACTCTTCCATGGCATGCGAGAATGCGTAGTGGCCCACGTCGTGAAGCAGGGCCGCCAGCTTGATCTCGGGGATCGTCCGTCGCGAGAGGTCGTCAAGCCGATCGAGTTGACCCTTTCGCTCCAGTGCGTCGATCGCGCGCCCCGTGAGGTGGTACACGCCGAGCGCGTGCAGGAAGCGATTGTGAACGGCGCCCGGGTAGACGAGATGAGCGAAGCCGAGCTGCTTCACCCGGCGGAGCCGCTGGAACTCCGGAGTGTCGACCACCGCAGCGGCAGCCGCGTCCAGGTGCACGTTCTGCCACAGGGGGTCCCGTACGGTCCGGCTGGTGGAGTGCGGCACGAAGCTCCTCCGAAGGACGTGGCATCCCGACGCGAACGGCGGCCGGGCGTTGTACGGGAAGATGGGCGAGGCCTCCGGCCCCCCGCAAACGGAGGCCGGAAGCCCGTTCAGACAGAGACCGCCTTCAGACTATGGCCGGCTCGGTTTCGAGGGCCCTGCTCGCGACGATCTCCGCTTCATGGCCGCGGTGCGCCGCATCCACCACGCTGATCGCGGCCAGGTTGGTGATGTCCTCCACGGTCGCACCCCGCTGCAGCAGGTGCACCGGCTTGGCCATTCCAAGAAGAACCGGTCCGATCGCCGTCGCACCGCCAAGCCGGGTGAGCAGCTTGTACGAAGCGTTGGCCGCCGTGAGGTTCGGGAACACCAGCACGTTCGCCGATCGCTTCAGGTCGGAGAACGGATACCGGGTCTTGAGAATGCCCTCGACGACCGCCGTATCGGCCTGCATCTCGCCGTCGATCGTGATGTCGGGTCGCAGGTCCTTCACGATCTCCACGGCCCTGCGCACCTTCTCTGACTCGGGATGCCTGGCCGACCCGAAGTTCGAGAACGAGATCATCCCCACCCGCGGGTTGATCGACAGGCGGCGCACGAAGTCGGCCGTCAGGATCGCCGTCTCCGCCATGTCTTCAGCGGTCGGGTCGATGCTCACCGTCGTGTCGGCGAAGAAGTACAGCTGCTTCTGGAACACGAGCATGAACAGGCCGGCCACACTCTTCACGCCCGGCTCCATCCCGATCGCGTGCAGCGCCGGTCGGAGGGCGTTCGGGTAGCTCAGGTTCGCCCCGGCCACCAACGTGTCGGCGTCACCCGAGTCCACCATCATGGCGCCGTAGTACAGCGGATCCTTAACCTTTCGCACGGCGCTGTCCTGCGTGATGCCCTTCCGCTTGCGTCGTTCGAAGAGCCGGCGCGCATAGACGCCGTTCCCATCGCCCTTGCGGGGATCGAGCAATTCCACGCCTTCGAGGTCGACTTCCTCGCGCTCTGCTACTTCGCGAATCACGTCGGGATCGCCGAGCAGGATCGGTGTGCCGAGTCTCTCCTCGACGATCGCGTGTGAGGCCCGCACCACCGTTTCGAGCTCACCTTCAGGGAGCACGATACGCTTGGGCGTCTGCTGGGCCGTGTCCATGATGGAACGCATGAGCTCTCGCGCCGGCCCCAGTCGCGCCTCGAGCTGGTGCTTGTATTCCTCGATGTCGATCGGATTGCGAGCCACTCCCGTCCGCATCGCCGCCTCGGCGACCGCGCTCGCCTCGCGAATCAGCACGCGGTGGTCGAATGGCGTCGGAATCAGGTACTCTCTGCCGAAATGCAGGCGCTTGCCCTCGTAGGCCGCCGCAACGGACTCGGGAACGTCTTCCTTGGCCAGCCCGGCCAGGGCATACGTCGCGGCCAGGAACATCTCGTCGTTGATGCTGGAAGCGCGGACGTCGAGCGCTCCGCGGAAGATGAACGGGAACCCGAGGACATTGTTGACCTGATTCGGATAGTCCGAGCGGCCGGTCGCCATGATGACGTCGTCCCGGACGGCCAGCGCGTCCTCCGGCAGGATCTCCGGATCGGGGTTGGCCATGGCGAACACGATCGGGTCCGCCGCCATCGACTTCACCATCTCCTGCGTGAACATTCCGCCGACGCTCAGACCGACCAGCACGTCGGCCCCCACCGCCGCCTCGGCCAGTGTCTCCACGTCCGTGTCCTGCGCATACTTGGCCTTGGTAGGGGTAAGATTGTCCCGCTTCGTGCTGATCACGCCCTTCGAGTCCGCGAACCACAAGTTCTTCGGATCGGCCCCGAGACGGACGTAGTGGTTCGCCGTGGCGATCGCCGATGCGCCCGCGCCCGAGAATACGACCTTCACTTCGTCGATCTTCTTGCCCGCCAGCTCGAGGGCGTTGATCAGGGCGGCCCCGGAAATAATGGCCGTTCCGTGCTGGTCATCGTGGAAGACCGGGATGTCCAGGCGCTCCTTCAGGGTGTCTTCGATCTCGAAGCACTCGGGCGCCTTGATGTCTTCCAGGTTGATCCCGCCCACCGTGGGGGCCAGCATCTCACAGAACCGGATTACGTCCGCGGGATCGGGTGCGTCGATCTCGATGTCGAACACCTCGATGTCCGCAAAGCGCTTAAACAACACGCCTTTACCTTCCATCACAGGCTTCGAGGCCTCGGGTCCGATGTTGCCCAGTCCGAGCACGGCCGTCCCGTTCGAGACGACGGCGACGAGGTTGCCACGCGCCGTGTATCGGTAAACAGCCTCCGTGTCCTTCTCGATCTCGCGACACGGCTCGGCCACTCCGGGTGTGTACGCCAGGGACAGGTCTCTCTGCGTAGCGCACGGCTTGGTAGCGATGACCTCGATCTTGCCAGGTCGTCCCTCCGAGTGATAACGCAGCGCTACTTCCTTCCGAATCTTGGCCACGGGTTCCCGCTCCAGTTCGATTGTCCTCATCTCGTGCCCGGCGGCCCGTTCTGTGTATTACTTTCGGGCGCTCACCAGACCCGCGAGGGGTCTTTCAGTATACAGCAAATACCCTGCCTCCGTGCGGGGGCATTCCGGCGACCCCCGGGGGTGCCTGGAGTGGCGCTGCACCCTGGTTGACACCCCCTCCGGGGTCGCTGAAGTTGCGACACCACCCTATCCCGGAGGAGGCCGTGGAGATCGTTCCTGGACGCATGATATACCTCGGATATGGCAGGTATTGGCGGTCGGATGAGATCGTCGGACTTCTCCCGATCGAGGAAGGCCGGGGCCCGGGTCGTCGCACGGAGGTCTATGTGGCCACTCGCGAAGACCCGGTCGTTGCCTCCCGGTCCGAGCAGACCATCCTCAACGCGATGGCCGGAGTGGACGAAATGTCCCGTTCAACCGAGGCCGTAGCTGCCGTGGCCGCGCTCGCGGAAGAGTTGGACGAACTCCCGGCGGTCCTGCGACGCATGTTGAAGAGAGAGGGGGGCTTCGACGTGGACATGTGGACGCGCAGACTCGCGGCCCTCCGAGGGGGCGCCGCCGCCGAAGCCGGAGCACAGGAAGACCTGTTCGCAGAAGGTTGACCCGGACCCGTACCGACCGGTGGACGGTCCCCGGGGGAAACCCCGGCGGCACTCGCCTGTATTCCCTTCCGTGCCAGATGATCAACCGCTTCTCCGATGCGGGCGAATCCAGCGGGTTCGCCCCCTGACCCGACCGGGCCGGGCCTTGCTGTCCAGCCTGGCGCTGTTTGGCCTGTGCCACCTTGCAGGCGCGTCTGCCAGCGCTGCCCAGGACTCGGAACCCGCGTGCCGGCCATACCCGGACTCAGGCAAGGGCGGCTGGGATGAAGGGCGCGTGCTCCGAATGGTTCGGGAAGCGGCGGCAGAGCGCCACAACGCGTATTCGGACAGCACACTTCAAGCGTTCGACGCCTACGCGGAAGGGCACGTCGATTTTCTCGCCGACTTCGGTGATTTCGGAGGAGAACAGACGGTCCGGACGGACCGTATCGCGCTTCAGCTGGAGTGGGCACGCGGTAGGGGATCGCTTCAGACCCTCGTCGGCCGCCGCAACGTCTCGTGGGCTCCGACTCGAATCCACTACCACATCGATCACCTCAGCCTGGTGATGGAGAACTTCGGCCGCACGATCGAGGTGGGGGAGGGCGACGAGGTGAAGGACGTTCTTCACCCGATCGCCGATGGGGCAGTCGACTTCTACCAGTACCGGCTGGTGGACTCCACCGCCGTAATGGTCGGCCCGCACACATCGCAGGTCTACCGGATCCAGGTGCGACCCAGGTGCCAGGACGATTCCGGGGTGATCGGGACGCTCGACCTCGACTACGCATCGATGGCGATCGCCCGCATGACGGCATCGTTCACTCCCTCGACCTACGTGGACCCGACGGTCAGCAGCGTAAACCTGGAGCTCACGAACGGCTGGGTGGATCGCCGCTGGTGGCTCCCCGTGCGCCAGCGGGTGGAGATCCGGCGCG
>JBDHBK010000228.1:0-4390 GCA_039592635.1 Gemmatimonadota bacterium | reverse complement strand
TCAGTGCCGGCGGGGCCTGGTGAAGTGCGGGCCGCGCTCACTCGGTCCTGGTCAGTGGTTGCCGCCCCGGTTCCCGGAGGGAGGTCCACCGCCTCCACCTCCACCTCCGCCTCCACCACCGCCACCGCGCTCGAGGATGGAGATGTCCATGTAGGTGAGGTTGTTCGCGAAATCGAGGTAGGAAGTGCCTCCGCCACCCGGTGATTCGCCTTCTTCCGTTGCCGCCACCAGCAGTTCCTCCTCCAGCGGCACGATGATCTCGGTGACGCCGTCGGTGAAGAACGTGTTGAGATTCACGGCGCCGCACGTCTGGTCGAAGCTGAAGGTGAGCCTGTAGTCGCCCGCCCCCTCGTTCAGTCTCCGAACGTTCCAGGTGTAGCCGTAGATGATCCGGCCTTTGACGTTGATTTCGGCGTTGTAGTAGCCGGGTCCGTCGCTGGCTTCATGGACGGCCATGTTGAAGATCGGCGGGTTGATCAGATCGTCCTCGTAGAGCTCGGGCTCGGTCCAGCCCTGGCCTGGCACCCAAACGAGGTCTGCGAGCTCGGCGTCATAGCGGTCGACCAGCAGTTTCTGGATCACGAAGCGCGCACAGGGCGAGTAGACCGTAGCGCGTGTACCGGGTCCAAGGATCGGCAGCGAGCTCAGATCGGCCGCCATGCCGTGCACCTCGTCGATTCCCCACCCCGACGTGTGTCGCATCTCGTACTCGGTCATGGGTGTGATGAGATCCTGGAACAGGACCACCTCGGCCCGCACCTGTGAGCGGGTGTACCAGTCCACTGATTCGAGGTTGTCTCCCCAGTCGATCCAGTGGACGTTGACGGGGCTGCTACTCCAGTCCTCCGACCCGGCCTGCCACGTGTTGAGGGGGTCCTTCTGAAGGTAGGCCTTCACAAGGTCCGGGCTGGGTGACGGCTGTACGGTCGGCTCGACCCCCGTGAGTCCGTCGTCACAGTACTCCGGATACTCGGGATCGGGCGCACAGCTGAGCGGTACGATGTTGGGGTCCGTTCCCGTGGTTCCCCACCAGTACCACCAGTCGCCGCCAAGCAAAGGCTCCATTCCTGGTGTTCCGGGCAGGACTTTCTGGACCCCCTCGGCCCAGATCACGGGGTACGACAGGTTGTTTCCTGCTTCGTGGCCTGTGGGTTTCCCTCCTTTGAATGCCGGCCCCTGGTGGTCTGACGAGACGTCCGTCGGAAGGCTGTGGTCGCACGCAACCGTAAGGACAAGCAGGGATGCGAGCGACCACGCGAGTGTCTTGCGTAACGGCAACATTGGCCCCTCCGCGTTACGCGGGCCCGTTAGAGCCCTTTCAACTTGTTCGGCGCGCAAGCGCCGGCCCCTTCTCGCCCTTGATTCCATCTATGTGTCGGAGCTCCTTGATCGTCCCGGGGTGCTCCGGCTCAAGAGGCCAGGCCGCGTGGGAGAAACGCCCGGTTTGCGCTCGCCCTGGTGCCTCGCCCAGTTCCTATGGCAAGCCCCGGGCCGGATACCTCTGGGCCGGGGCGACATGGTTAACCATTTTCTTTAGAAGATCTTAGCGGGATGATCCTAGTCAGGCGGAGGCGAATCGATGTCGCAATCTGGCCCTTTCGGGTCGGCATCGATGTCGCACTGTGCGACCTTGAGATGAGCGAATTTGTTGCAGGCAGTGCTGGAATCGCGCATACTAACAGTGGCCCCACGTACCGGTTTCCGAATCACTGCCTTTTCGGTTGCAGCCCCCTCGCACCGTGTTCGTCGTTTTGCATATCCGATGGCAGCCTCAGTCGGTGCTTGGAGAGTGACGTATGCTCAAGGCAGCCCTCGTCGTTCTGTTTCTCGCCATACCGGACCTGGTGGGCGACTGTCTCGCCGCTACGGACCCTCACGTGCCCGCCTCCAGCCGTGTTCGCTGTTCGACGGCCCGCCATGATGTGTGTGACGGCAGTGGAGAACCCGACGCGCTGAATGACATCGATCATGAAGCGGACTCTCGATGCCGGTGCTGTGGCATGCTCGGACGGGCCCCGGCGATCACGCGTGTCCTCGACGTCTGCGACAAGGTCGCCGCTACGGACGCGACAGTTCTGATCACCGGCGAGACCGGAACCGGAAAGGACCTGCTCGCCCGGTGCATTCACCTGCACTCGAAACGATCGTCACGCAGGCTGACCCCCGTGGCCTGTGCGGCTCTGCCGGAGGGTCTGCTCGAGTCAGAGCTGTTCGGACACAAGCGCGGCAGTTTCACCGGGGCCGTGGCCGACCAGGCCGGACTCATCGAACGAGCCTGCAGCGGCACTCTTCTGCTGGACGAAATCGATACTCTGAGTCCCGCGACGCAGGCCAAGCTGCTACGCGTGGTCGAGGAGCATGCGATCCAGCGTGTCGGCGGAGGGCACGACATTCCGGTCGATTTCCGGTTGATCGCGGCGACGAACTCCAACTTGGAGCGTCTGGTAGAGGAAGGAGTCTTCCGCGCCGATCTGTTCTATCGGCTCAACGTCGTGCGCGTCGAGTTGCCGCCTCTTCGTGATCGCCTCGACGATATTCCTTACCTCGTGCACAGCTTCCGTGACCGGTTCGCCCGGGAAGCGGGATTCCCCGTAGTGCCGTTTGGGACGCAGAGCTTTGAGTGGCTTATGTCCCGCGAGTGGCCCGGGAACATCCGGCAGCTCAAGCACGCCGTCGAGCGGGCGATCGTGTTGTCGCGAGGTGCGAAACGAATCGAGCCCGAGCATCTCGGCTACGGATCAGAACTGGGCGGGAACGGAATCAGCGAAGCCCTGGCGCGCCCGCTGGCCGAGGGGTGGAACCTCAGACAGCTCGAACGTGAGTACATCCGGACCGTGATCCGCCACACGGACGGGCACAAGGGTAGCGCAGCAGAGTACCTCGGAATCGATCGCCGCACCCTCTATCGTAAGCTGCGGGACCTGGACGGAGACGACGTGACCTGAACGGGCGTGACCTGATGTGACGTTCGGCACCCTTCCGGCGTCTAGTGTCTGCGGGGCGGGCACAGGCCGGGAGGAATCATGAAGGTTCGTCGGATCATGACCGCGCTCGCACTCTTCACCGTGACCGCATTCACTGACGACTGCACGATTCTGGCATGCGCCTTCCTGGCAGCCCGGACCTGATCCCGGATCGTCCCGAGAGCAGCCGGGCGTGCGTCGGAGAGCGGCCCCTCCGTTTCAGCGTCCGTTCGGCCAGCCCTCGGGGCGGTTCAGCCTATGGGTCCTGCCCCCCGCTCGGTGAGCGCTGCGGACCAGGTAACCGCCGGCCAATGCCGCCGACCGCCGGAATAGACGAGGCGGTGCCCGACGCGGTACTCTGCTCCCGTGAGCAAACGCATCCTGTTCGTGATCGACGGCCTGGCGGGAGGAGGCGCCGAGAAGACACTCCTGCGCCTGGCCAGGCACATGACGTCCCGCGGGCACGCGGTCGAGATCGCGACCCTGCGAGACGAGCAGGCCCTGCCCGTACCGGACGGTGTGGAGCTGATCGGGGCGTACGACACGCGTTCGCGGCGCACCCGCAAGTTCGGTGAAGTGGCCCGCCGGGCCCGGATACTCGACACCCACCTCGCGGGTCGCCCGCCCTGGGATCTCGTCCTCTCGACTCTCCTGCAAACGGACCGCATCGTGGCCCGCAGCTGCCTGGCGGATGCGGCCTGGTACCGTGTGCCGATTCACCCGTCGGCGGCGTATGTCGGATCCAGTCGGGGCATGAAGAAGCGCCGCCGCCTGGGCCGCCTGCGGCAGACGTACACGGGGCGCAAGGTCGTGGGAATCTCGGAGGGCGTGATTCGCGACCTGGTCGAATACCTGGGCATCAGGCCTTCCCGATACGAGGTGATCCACAACCCCTTCGACATCGACCGCATCCGCCGGCTCGCATCGGAGCCATGCGAGCGGGAGGGGCGGGAGTACCTCGTCCACGTCGGTCGGTTCAACGAGCAGAAGCGCCATGACCGGCTGCTCGACGCCTTCTCCCGCAGCTCTTTCGACGGACGCCTGGTGATCGTGGGGACCGGGACCGGCGAGCAGCGCGGCCGGCTCCGTGAGCTGATTGCGGCGAGAGGGCTCGAGGCGAGGGTGGACCTGCCCGGGTTTCAGGTCAATCCATACCCCATCATCAGGCACGCCCGCGCCCTGGTCCTGAGCTCTGATTACGAGGGTTTCGGGAACGTGATCGTGGAGAGCCTGGTCTGCGGCACCCCGGTGGTCAGCACCTGGTGTCCCTCGGGACCGGACGAAATCCTGACCGGCGCGCTGGCAGTGGGTCTCGCCGACCTGGACGCGGACAGCCTGGCGGCGGCCATCGATCGGGTACTGGCGGACCCGCCTCCGATCCTGGAAGAGAGCGTGCAGCGGTTTGCGATCGAGACCGTCGCAGGGCG
>JBDHBK010000227.1:0-4393 GCA_039592635.1 Gemmatimonadota bacterium | reverse complement strand
CCAGGTGGACTACTCCGGCCCGGAGGTGGTGCCCTCTCCGCGCGTGTACGTCGGAAGCCTCGACGGCCAGCCCGAGCCACCCCTTCCTCTCTGGCGCACCACAACAGACAGGCGCCGCACGCTCTGGGTGCACTTCACGGAGCCGCCGCCGGGACGTCCCGGCTTCTGGGATCAGGCCATCCGCGCCATGGAGGCATGGAACGAGGTCGGCGGAGTGCCGCTCAGGTTCAAACGAACCCGGTCCGCACAATCTCCCGATGTCGAGTTTCGCTGGATCCGCCAGTTCGAAGCCTACCAGGCAGGTACTACCGACTGGGAAACGGACGGTGAGGGTTGGCTGAGTTCGGCGGTCGTGACGCTTGCCACACAGCACGAGGGCGGCACGTCGATGAGCGACGAATTCCTGCTCCTGGTGGCCCTGCACGAACTCGGGCACGTCATCGGCCTGCCCCACAGTGCCGATCCGAGCGACGTGATGCACCCGGGTAATCGCAACATGGCTCTCTCGGACCGCGATGTCCGCTCCGCGCGACAATTGTACGAGAGACTGGAATCAGAAAAGGTTACCGGTCCGTGAAGATCTATACACGCAAAGGAGACACCGGACGGACCAAGCTGTTCGGTGGCCTCGAGGTAGCGAAGCATGACGCCCGGGTGGCAGCCTACGGCACCCTCGACGAGCTCAACGCCTCGTTGGGCATGACTCTGGCCCTGGACCCGGACGGAAAGCTGGGCACGGCGGACCTGGTCCGCGTTCAGGAGGATCTGTTCGTCCTCGGATCCCGCCTCGCCGCAGCGCGGCCGGAGCGAGAGATTGAGAGGGGAACGATTCCTGCTCTGGATCCCATCAGAATCGCCGATCTCGAGGCGTGGATCGATCGCCTGGACGAAGAATTGCCGCCCCTTACGGCCTTCGTGCTGCCAGGAGGCTGCGGAGCGGGAGCGCAATTGCACGTTGCCAGGACGGTGTGTCGACGGGCGGAACGTGAAGTGGCCGCCCTGATCGACGATGATCCTGCTTTAGGTGGTGGCGTAATTCCCTATATTAACAGACTTTCGGATCTTCTGTTTACGCTCGCGCGTTCCGTGAATCGCCGAGCTGGCCAACCGGAAACCATGTGGCTGCCCGGGCGCCAGCGTGAGGTTGAGCTCCCGAAACCGACCGATGAAGGTGCAGAGGACTCTTGACTGACCAGACTCCAGACTTCGATTCGTCGCGTGACTCTGAGGACAACGCGACCGACGACGAACTCGCCGCTTTGGTGGAAGAGACGGTCAACGCGCTTCTAAAAGCGGCGCGAGCCCGTCAAACGTACGTTCTAGGGAACCCCCTGATCGAGAAATTTCAAGCGGAGTTGTGCGACAAGCTCGGTGCCGTGTGGGATGACCTCCCGCACCTCGCTCTCACGTTCGATGAAGGGCGCTTGCTGTGGCGCGATCGGGAGGTTTACTCCAAGCCGTTGGGGCCCGACAACTTCGCGTTTCGGTTCTTCAAGGACGGAATCCGGCAGTTGGCTCTTCTGCCAGGGGTTGAAGAGGGAGAGCTGGCAGAGTTCATAGAACTCCTGGCTCAATCAAGACCAGCGCACGACGACGACCTCCTCGCCACGCTCTGGCACCGGGACTTCAAAGCGATCCGCATGGATTACGTAGACGCTTCGGAAGACGAGCCCACCGAAGTCCCCACCCCCGATCGCAATGCCGGCGCCGGGGAGAACCTCGAGGACATGACCGAAATCGAGGCCGTTCTCGAATCGGGCGTGGTCACGGAAGACGAGGCTGCAGAATTCTCGGACATCACTCTCGCCGAACCGGACCTGCTGTACCTGAAGCGTGAAATGGAAGCCGAGTGGGCGCGTCCCGTCGTGCATGATGTAACCCTGGCGCTTCTCGACCAGTTCGAGATGCGCGACCAGGAACGGCGACGCCAGGTCGTGGACATCCTGCGTAAGATGCTTCCCCACCTCCTGGTTGAGCGGGATTTCGGCAACGTGGCCCTGATCGTCAACGAGCTTCAACTCCTCGCGAACAAGACGGGCGAGAACGAGACTCAGGAACTCGTAACGTCGCTGCTGCGTGACATGAGCGAAGCCATGGCAGAGATGGTGAGCACAGTGAACACGGCGGATGGCGCGCCCGCGGCCGACGATCTCGCAGCCCTGGTCGGAGCGCTGCAGGCTGAGGCCATCCCGACTCTGGTAAGGGCGATCCCGGCCGTTCCCAACCGGCAGACGCGCGATCGACTCGCCGAAGCCCTCGATCGGCTCGTCGGAGCGAACCCCGGGTACCTGGTGGATCTGCTTTCGGCTGAGGATCCCATGCTCGCCGCGGAAGCTGCACGAATCGTGGGCCGCATCGGACTGAGGGAAGCCGAACCCGATCTTGTCGAACTCTCGAAGCGGCCGGAGGATGTCACGCGACAGGCCGCCATCGAGGCGCTGGCGATCCTTGGATCCGCCGTTGGCGCCGAGGCCCTGGCCACAGCCCTGTCCGATCCGGGAAAGGACATTCGTATGGCCGCGGTGAAGGCCATCGAAGCCGTGCGCCCGGAGGGGGCCGCCGGACTCCTGGCAGGGATCGTCAATCGGTCTGACAAGTCAGGCCGCGACCAGGGCGAGCAGATGGCGTTCATGAGGGCGTACGCGACCATCGCCGGTGACGATGCGGTTCCCCTGCTCGCGAAGTTGCTGAATGGCCGGAAGTGGTGGGGCGGTCGGCGCGCGCCCTCGACGAGGACCTGCGCAGCTCGCGCACTTGGAGTGGTGGGTTCACCCGCGGCGCGAACCGCTCTGCAGAAAGCAGCTTCCGACCGCGCCGCCCCCGTGAAGAGCGCAGTTCGAGTAGCGCTCAGGGCCATCGACTCGGACTCGGATGAGCGATTGGCAGTGGGTGAGATCCCGGACGGCAGCGAGAAAGATCAGGTGGCAGACGCCCTTGAATTGGACATGAACCTCGACATGGACGACGAGGACGGGAAGGAGGGGTCGTCATGACCGGCACCCAGAACGACAGCACGGCGATCCTCTCAGCGATGTACGGGGCGGTTCGCGCACTGCAGCTCTATCCCGTCGAGAACGAGGTCGTGAAGCGTGGACTCCGGGAGGTCAAAGAACTGGCCGACGGCATCCTTGCCCACGAAGGCGGACTCAGCGTTTGGGTCGCCGGGAACTACATGTTCGTCAATGACCTTCAGCTTCGACTCGACCTGCATGACTATGCTTCGCTTTCCGCATTTCGCGAAGTGTTACGGGGTCACGGGGTCGGTCGAATGGAAGCCGACCCCAAGGCCACGGCCGAAGACTGGCAGGCGTTCCTCGAGCTGATCGCAGCCGACCCCGCGCCGGGACATCCTCCGCTCGATGCCTTGCATTCAGCACTGGAGATCAAGGGCGTTTCGCATATCACCGTCGGTCCGCCGTCCCCACTGTTCGAAGGAAGCGAGGGCGAGCAGTCAGTCGAAGCGGCTCGGCGCACGTACACCCGATCCGTCAAGGTCGCACGCGACATGATGGAAGGGCTGGTTCTCGGAAAGGCGATCGGAGCTCGGCGGGCGGAACGCGCGGTCCTGTCCGTCGTGGACCAGGTGCTCCAGGAACCGGCGACCATGATCGGTATGCTCACGCTCCGGGACTTCGACGACCACTCTTATGTCCACTCGGTGAACGTCTCTATCCTGTCCGTCGCCCTCGGGGACTTCCTCGGTCTGAACCGCGAGCAGTTGTTCGAACTCGGATTCGCTGCGCTGTTTCACGACATCGGGAAAGTCCTGATTCCGGCATCCGTGCTCAACAAGATGGGCTGGCTGAACGACGAGGAGTGGAGGCTGGTAAGCCAGCACCCGGACTTTGGCTTGCTGATGCTGTTCAACGTCGAGGGGTTCGAGGACCTTCCGTACCGGGCCATGCTGGCGGTGTACGAGCACCACATGAAGCCCGATTTGTCCGGGTATCCGAGGGTGATCCGGCGCCGGCGGCAGGGTCTCTTCGCCCGTATCATCGCGCTCACCGAAGCGTACGACGCCGCGATTTCCAACTACAGCAAGCAGTTCCTCCCCTGCTCTCCTGACGAGGCCGTCCGGCAGCTCCGGGAGGCGGAAACGGGTGCGTACGACAGCGTTTTGACACGCGCCTTCGTCAACATGATGGGCATCTTTCCGGTCGCCACCCTCGTCATCCTCGACTCGGGTGAGATGGGCGTCGTGGTCGCGCCGAATCCGAATCCGAAAGCGCTGAGCCGCCCCCTGGTTCGGATCATCGCCACCGCGGACGGCGAGCGTGTGGGCGACGGACCGATCCGCGACCTCACGGAGAGGGATCCGGAGACCGGGCAGTACCGCCGGACGATCGCGCGATCTTCGGACCCCGCCCGATACGGAATCAACGTTGCCGATCAT
>JBDHBK010000226.1:0-4394 GCA_039592635.1 Gemmatimonadota bacterium | reverse complement strand
TGTCGGTGGCGAGAACGACCACTCCTCTCATGGCATCCTCAGCCGCCCAGGCGACGGCCGTGTGCAGTCCACCCAGGGGGCCGAGACCGCTCACCAGGTCCGGGCGAACCGGCTTTCCCTCCAGCGAGTGCCGGTCCAGGTCATTGGCGACCACCACCACACGACCGGCCAGCGGAAGTAGAGTGCGCGCAGCCCGATGGACGAGGGACACGCCTCCAAGTTCAGCGAACGCCTTGTCCGATCCGTATCGCCTGCTCCGGCCTCCGGCGAGCACCACGCCGAGGATATCCGATCGGGGCCCCCCGCTCATCCGGCCGCTTCCGAGCCTGGCCAGTAGTAATGAGGAGCTTCCCCTCGGGCCCGACCCACGAGGATCAGGCCGCGCGGAGCCGCAATGGCCGCCGCGAGTTCGGTCGGCACGGACCGGGATACGAGTGCGCCAACGCCCGTCCTGCACGCCTTTGCCGCCATGGCGCCTGAGATGCGCGCGCTGACCAGGAAGATCGAGTTGTGCGGCACCGCCCCGGTCAGAACTGTCGAGCCTGCAAGGCGGTCCACGACGTGGTGTCGGCTGACGTCCTCGACCACGAGGGCCAGGTCGCCATCGACCACCAACCCCCCCGTGTGCACGCCTCCCACGCTCGATCGGAGGGCCGCCTGGGCGAACATGTCCCGGAACCAGCAGGTGACGCGGCCCCGGTCCTCGAGCAGCGATCGGAGTTGGATGTTGCCGGATGCAGAGACTGGCTCCTGGTTAGCCCTCGGGGCGGTCAATGCCGCGGGACGGACCGACGACGTTGTGTAGCCGGACAGTGCCGCCGTCAACCGCCCCAGCGCCGGCTCGGTGAGGCGGACCGTCAGACAGGCAGCGTATCCCGGCTCCGCGTCTGCCTCTGCCAGGCCTTCGAGCTCGTCAGGGGCGCGCACGACGCCCTCGGACACGAACCACCCCGTCGCCAGGCAGGAGAGGTCGTGGGGAGTGCAGCTCCATTCGAGCGTGACGGCTTCGTTCACCCGTACCCGAACCAGCGCCTCGGGAGCGAGAACCTTCATGTGGCCGACCTTCGAATCCCGCTCAACGGTCATCCCGCGGGCTCAGAAGTAGTAGTAAAGTGAGGCCGTGAGCTCGAAGTTGTGGGTCCACTGGTTCTTGTCGGGAGCCACCGACCCGGAGTCGAGGATGTTCTGCAGAACATCGATCCGGAACCAACCCTCCGGAGTCTTGATCTTCCACAGGTTGTCTCGAACCTCGAACGCCAGGCCGAATTTCCTGGAGATGTGATACTCGGCGCCGACGCCGAGGTGCACCATCGGAGAGGTGCCGATCTCGTATCGGAAAGGCTGCTGGGGACTTGCGACGACATCGCTGGTGCCTGTGCTCAGCCCCTGGAGAATGCCTCCTCCCAGTACCACGTACGGCTGAAGCCTGCGATAGGACCGGGCCCCGGTGAAGGCGAATTGCAGCGATGCCTCGATGATGAGCCAGTCGGCGTTCACCGTGTCCACGACGGCAGGGCCGCCTTCCAACCGCGGATCGATCACGTACTCGTTCGAGTTGCCGTAGCCGAGTCCGAGCTCGAGTGACAGGGGACTGCTGAGTCGTGCCCGAAACCGGGCGCCGATGAACGGCGAGGATCCGGGACCGAATGGTGGATCACCCCGATTGGTGAAGGTGTAGCCTCCCACGAGGCCGAGTCGTGTGCCACCCTCGACCCAACGATACGGGGTATCGATTTCCTCTTCCTGCCCGACCGCTGACCCGGGCCCGAAGACCACTCCGCTCATCGCCGCCAGCATGACCGCGAACCACCGGCCACGCGCACTCGCGAGCTTGACTTCATGCAGTGATTTCATTGACACCTGTTCGGACCGTCGTCTATACTCGACACCGATGAACGTGGAGTCCCGCCGCGATGCCACGCCGGTGAAAGGGCGAGGCGCCGGAGCGGGACTCATGGAGGCCAATGTAGAGGCCGAACCCTCCCATTTCCAGTTCGGATGTCGTCGCGAGGAATTGCCGTCTTGTCGCTGCTGGTGTTTGGCATGATCGCCGGGTCTGCTGACCCGGCGATCGGCCAGACCGTGCGCATATCCGTTCCGGAGGAAAACTTCCGGAAGGAACCTCGTGTGACGGGCAGCAACCGGCTCGCCACGGTGTTCGAGGGCACGGTCCTCGGCGTGGAGTCTCGTCAGGGCCGCTGGATTCGGGCGACCCTGGAAGGGTGGGTCTGGAGTCCTTCCGTTTCAGACACCGATCGCGACGGTTTCGATCTCGTAGTTTCCAACCCTGGCGGCGAGAACCTCCGCGAGGCTCCTCAGGCGGAGGCTCGACGCGTTGCCCGCATGCTGCGGGGCATGCTCCTGGACCGCATCGAACGACAGGGAAACTGGACGCGCATCCGCCGGACTGCCTGGGTGTGGTCGGAGTCCGCCGTCGAGGTAGAGGCCGGGGGAGGCGCGGTGGCCGCACCGGAGGTCACCGCTTCCGCCGATCCTCCTCCGGACGAAGAAGTCGCGCCGAGTCCGGCCGGGTTGCCGGATCGAATCCTCGTTTCGGGCGAGGGCGTGCAGCTGCACGTTTCGCCTTCGGGAGACACGTTGGCGGCCCTCCGACCCGAGGCCGATCTGGAGGTCCTGGCCCGCCAGGGAAGCTGGGCCCGGGTGCGGGTCGAGGGTTGGGTCTGGGTGCCCTCGACCCTTCCGGCCGACTCGGCTATGGCCAGTGAAGATCTGAGTCCGGCCGATGTGACGGCGAATCCGGACCAATACCGGGGGCGCAGGGTTCGCTGGCGGCTGCAGTTCGTCTCGGTCGAGCGGGCAGAGCCAGCGCGAGCGGACTTCTACGAAGGCGAACCGTGCATCCTGGCGCGCGCCTCCGATGGTGAGCAGGGGTTCGTCTACGTGGCCGTACCGCCGGAGCTGTTGATCGAAGCAGAAAGCCTCCGCCCGCTGCAGTTGATCGAGGTGGTGGGCAGGGTCCGAACCGGCCGGTCGGCATTGATGGGTGTTCCGGTACTCGACCTCATCGCGCTGAACTGAGGGTGCGCGAATGACTGACGGGATGAAATCGGGCGACACACCCCTTCGGCACGCCGCGGGTGGCCCCGGAAGGGGAGATGAGCCGGCTCGGCACCACAGGGCCTCCCTGCCTGTGGACCGGTCCGTTCTGTGGTCACCAATCCGAGACCCCGGGGATCCAGCCGGACCCGCGGAGTCGGGGCCGTACGAGCTGTTCCTTGCCCGGTCCGCCCTGCGGCAGATCAA
The DNA here is from genome assembly GCA_039592635.1 of Gemmatimonadota bacterium. GTDB lineage: Bacteria > Gemmatimonadota > Gemmatimonadetes > Palauibacterales > Palauibacteraceae > Benthicola. Next base: position 1,130 of record JBDHBK010000226.1, on the reverse strand, counting down.
CAGGCACGCGGAAGCTGAAGGGAGAGAGCCGCGCTTCGGCTTTCTCCTCGGGAAACTGTATCGGTGTCCCGAGTCGGGTGTCCACTACGCCGTGGTCGACAGGGTCATCGCGAAGGACGAGCCCATATCGGAAGATGCGCCGGACCCGTTTCTACTGCGGGCGTGGGCGGATTCTCAGCAGGAGTTCCGCGAGCACGGCGGGGCGCTGATCGGTTGGTACCACACACATTATCTTCTCGGGCTCATGCTCTCGGAAGGTGACCGGGAGATGAACGACCGGTACTTCGGCCAGCCATGGCAGTGCTCCGTGCTGGTCGTCCCGGATCCGGCCAGGCCGATGGGCGCGGTGTTCCGCCCCTCTGCGGAGGTCGGTACCGAAGCTGAGCTGTCGCACTTCCGGGAGCTGTTGGCCGTGGAGGACATTCCGGCTTCAGGCCCGATTCCGACGGCCGTGCGCTGGACGAATTACACTGCGGATCGGGAGGTCCAGCCCGAAGCAGCTGAGACAGGGGAATCGGCGGGCCCGGAAACCCCGCCCGTCGTCAAGGTACAGCCGCCGGTCGACGCCGGCGCATCGTCCGTGACACTCGTGCTGGCGGACAATCGGGCCGATCGCATGTACCCCAGGCTGCCCGTGCGGCGCCGGACCATCGTCTGGCTCTTCGCCGTCGTGGCGGTCATGATCGGCGGATATCTGGGCGGGTTGCAGATCTTCAGATCCGGCGGAGAGCCTCCGCCGGTGGCGCCGGCTCCGGTGGAGCGGCCGCCGCAGGTCCCGGCCGAAGTACAGCGTTTCCTGGACGCCTCGACCGAGCTGGAGGAAGCCATGCTCCGCTACGAAGAGAGGCGGCAGGACTTCGATCTCGGCCGCATCGGGTGCGAGATGCTGGCAGGAGGTTATGCGACGGCGGACGACTCGTTCATCACGATGGCCGGGGCATACGCCGGACTCGGATCGGCGGTCGACGAGACGCTCGATGCTGAGTACGAGCGCCTGGTGGAGGACATGAACCGGCTGAACCAGCACTTCGACGCCTCCGGGTGTCCACGCCCCGAATGAGGACTCAGTCGATGCATCGAATCGTCACGTTCGTCGCCGCTCTCCTGATTCTCCTCCACGCGCCTCCGAC
>JBDHBK010000225.1:0-4407 GCA_039592635.1 Gemmatimonadota bacterium | reverse complement strand
CGGCCTGCCCCGTGGGGAGGAACAGACTGTGGCTCGCGGCATTGTTGCCGCTCGTCCAGCGAATGGCCACGGAATAGGTGTCCTTGTTCGGCATTCCCGAGTAGATGATCCACCAGCCACCGGCGAAGGCGCCGCGGAGCTTCGCCTCTTCACCGACCTTCAGCGTGATGTCCAGTGCAGCAGCCATGGCCTAGCCGTCCCCTTCCTGCCCTTACAGGTCGGTGTTGCCGTCCAGGAACTTCAGGTTGTACCGGAGCACGTCCACCTCCCAGCCACCCCGCCGCTTTCGCAGGCCGAAATCGTACGTCCCCACGAACGTCCGCGTGTTCCGCCCGCTGTCGTTCGGGAGGTAGTGGTAGGCGATGCCGTAGCAGGTCGCGGTGGCTGCCTCCCCATGGACTTCCACTTCGTAGTTCCCGGCCTGGTGGTGGATCGCCTCCAGGTGACTCAGTCCTTCCCGCCAGCCGTCGACGACGGCGGTGCCCGTGGTGTTCTCGGGCTCGCCTCCCGCGAGCGAGGTGACATCGAGTAGTACGTGCGGAGCCAGGCAGACTTCGGCCTGTTTCCAGTCCTTCTCGTCCACGCTGCGAAAGAGCCGGTTGAGGATCGTGATGACGGCGTCCTTCTCGAGGAGTCGGCGGAGGGGATCCTCCTGCCTGAGGCCATTGCTCATCTATGCTCTCAAGTGTTTTCTGGTGTGATCTATCCTGCGCTCGCGCGACAATGTACACGAAAAGCGGCCTCGGGGCTTTCCCCGGGGCCGCCTGTGTCGTTCGGACAGGACGATCGCACTGCCGAGGCGTTCTCAGGCCGCGGAGGCTAGGCGCCGTCCTGGCCGAACAGGCCGCCCGGGGACACCCTCGACTCCAGGTCCAGAAGGTGTTGTTTGCGCCACAGTCCACCCCCGTAGCCCGTCAGACGCCCGTCACTCCCGACGACGCGGTGGCACGGGATGAAGATGGCCATCCGGTTGTCGCCGTTGGCCCTCGCCACGGCGCGCACCGCCGAGTCACGTCCGATGGCGCGCGCTACGTCGGCGTAACTTCGGGTCTCACCGAACGGGATCCGCCGCAGCTCGTCCCAGACCGTCTTCTGGAATTCCGTACCCGGGGCCTTGAGCGGGATCGAGAACCGCTGCAGCGTTCCGGCGAAGTAGGCCTCGATCTCCACCGTCGTTCGCTTCAGGAGGTCGTTGTCACCGGGTACGAGAACGCAGTCCAACCGACTGCGCAGCCTGTCGAGTTGCCTCTCGAGGCGGCGGCGATCCGAGAACTCGAAGAAGTAGAGCGCCTCGTCCGTGCCGCCGGCAATCATCGGCCCCAGAGGTGTCAGCACCCGGGTAACCTGCAGAACGATTCCCCCTCCTGCCGACCGGGGAGCCGCCCCGACCAGCTGCCGAAACGCCTCGTTGAAGCCGCTCAGCGACTCGTACCCGTGCTCGTAGGCGGTGGTAGACACTCCGACTCCCTCTCTGATCTGTTCGAGTGCGAGGCCCAGCCGGCGCGACCGGCAGTACGCGTGAAACGTCATGCCGTGGTGCCGCTGAAACCACCGCCGAACGCGGTCGGGGTGGAGGCCGAGTTCGCGCAGGTCGTGATCCTTCCAACGACGGACCGGGTCTTCGTCCAGGGCCGCGAGCAGGTCTTTGAGCCACTCCGGTGGGCTTCCGGTCGGCTCCATGGGCCGGCAGCGCCGGCACGGCCGATAGCCGGAGTAGAGCGCGTCCCGCGCGGTAGCGAAGAACTCCACGTGTTGCGGCTTCGGCTTTCGCGCCGGGCACACGGGACGACAGAAGATGCCGGTCGTTCGGACGCCGGTGAAGAAGACCCCGTCGTACGTCGCGTTCCGGTTCTGGAATGCGTCCATCATCTCGGCGTGCGCCGGCAGCGATTCCATGCTCATGCACACAAAGATCGCCGCGCCTGCCCCGTGGGGCTACCGAAAACTTCGCAGTGAATCCAGACAACTACCGAGGGGTGCAACGGCCTCATTCGACAATTCGCCGGTAGTGCAGCGAGAAGCCGTCGTACACGTTGTCGGACAGGGTGAGGGTGCTCCCGGAATCCTCGATCCGCAGCACCCGTCCCATGTCTTCGTCGTCGAAGTACAGGACCGGTAGCGCCTCGGGTCCGAAGATCGTGGCCTCGGTCGAGACACGGTAGCGCTGCTCGCGGGCTACCTCGCCGTCGCGGCTGAATACGGCGACTCCATCGGGAGCGAAACGAACCGTGATGGTGGGGTCGTCTTCTCGTGGCGCTCGTGAGTCGCCGCCGATTCCACCGCTTGTGCCGACCCATTCCCAGGTGCCGAACAGCTCGGGGAACGGGTCGGACCCGCCGCCGCACGCCAACGCGGCCAGCAGCAAGATGGACAGGACCGCGGGGGCTGGTTGTGGGAGCATTCGGTGCACTCTCACCGCAGCCACTCGGGCTCCGCAATCGTGCGCGGGTCGTCTGCATCGCCCGTGTTCAGCGTTCCGGCCGGTTCGAACAGGAGCACCTGGACTTCATCTTCAGCCACCGGGCGGTGCTCCACGCCGCGGGGAACGACCAGGAACTCTCCGGGCTCGACGACGACCACCCCGTCTCTGAGCTCCATCCGAAGAGAACCATCGAGCACCAGGAACAGTTCGTCTTCATTCTCATGACTGTGCCAGGTGAACTCGCCGTGCAGCCTGGCAAGCTTCACGTGCTGTCCGTTGAGTTCGCCGACGATCCGGGGATGCCAGTGGTCCGGAATGCGGGACAGTCTCTCTTCCAGGTTCACCTTGTCCAGCATGCGTTCTCCTTACCGTCAGGCCCCAGGAGGCCTTTCTTTCCAGTTCCACCACTGCAGGAGGGCCGGCTCGTGGAGCTCGTTCGAGGCGAAGTATACGGCGCACCGGAACACGTACTTCACGCACGGGTCGATCCGCTCGCCGCGCAGACGGCACAGGTCATCGTAGAGATGGTCCGGGTTGCGACCCTTCAACTGCGGGACGGTCCGGATGCCGAGATCCATGAGATCGATCTCGATGCTCGGCCCGACGCCCGGAATGGTCCGGAGGTCGGTATTCGTTTTCGTCCGGGGCGACACTTCAGCCTCCATTTCGGGTGGAAACCGAATATATCCCGAACATCGAGTCCGGACAATGGAATGAAGGGCCGGTCAGTCGTCGAGCAGCTGCCGCTCGAAGACCACCTGGGTCTTGGTGAGTACGAACCCCAGGTCTTCGTAGAACAGACGCGCGTCGTTGCGCGTGGTCCGGGTCCGAATCCGGAGAGTGGCGATTTCCCTCGCCGACGCCCATTCCTCGGCCACAGCCACCATCTGGCTGCCGATTCCGTGACCACGCAGCCCCTCCGTGACCACCAGGCCGCCCAACTCCGCGAACGGCTCCCCTCCGAGCCGCCTGGATCGAAATACGTGGATCCACCCGACCACGGTCGCCGAATCGTCTTCGGCCACCATCACGGCATGATTCTGGGATGTCTTGATGTCGAACAGCCGGCGGCGCGCGTCGGCCGGCGTAGTCGGATAACCGAGTTCACCGGATAACCGTGCGATGGCCTCCGCATCGTCGGGAATAGCCGCACGGATTCGGATCTTACGGGGTGGCCGCGTCATCGTCGTTCTTCCTCTACATGTCGATACTCCGCGCCGCTCCCGGCGCGGTTATCTGACTATCTTCGCACACCGCGGCCTCGTTCAACAGGGGCCGAACACAGGAGCTGGTGTTAAGTTTAGGGGTACCGATACGGGGTTAGTCCCATGGACGTATCCATCGATCAGGCACACGTGGCGCCGACCCGGTTCTGGACTGGGCTCGACGACGGGCGAGTGCGGTGTGACGTGTGCCCCAGACTGTGCCGGCTGCGGGAAGGTCAGAGGGGTCTGTGCTTCGTCCGCGCCAACCTGAATGGGCAGATCGTGCTCACCACCTACGGACGATCCAGCGGTTTCTGTATCGATCCGATCGAGAAGAAGCCGCTCAACCATTTCCTTCCCGGGACGTCCGTCCTCTCGTTTGGAACGGCCGGCTGCAACCTGACCTGTTCGTTCTGCCAGAACTGGCACATCAGCAAGTCAAGAGAGATGGAAACCCTGGCGGAAACGGCGAGTCCCGGGGCGATCGCGCGGGCGGCCGTGGACCTCGGGTGCCGTTCGGTGGCGTTCACGTACAACGACCCGGTGGTGTTCCACGAATACGCCGTGGATGTCGCCGCGGCGTGCCGTGACGTCGGAGTCCGGACCGTGGCGGTGACCGCGGGCTACGTGTGTGAAGGCCCACGGGCCGAGTTCTACCGCTGGATGGATGCCGCCAACGTGGATCTCAAGGGGTTCACCGATTCTTTCTATCGAAAGCTCGCGGCGGGGAGCCTCGGCCCGGTCCTGGACACACTCCGGTACATCCGACACGAGACGGAC
>JBDHBK010000224.1:0-4417 GCA_039592635.1 Gemmatimonadota bacterium | reverse complement strand
TCCTGGCGGGCGGGGGCCTGACGATGACCCTCCCCGTGGTATTCGTGGGGGTTGCGCTGATCCTATTCGGCATATACGTCTGAGCAGTCCAGCCGCTCGAGCACTAGAGAACGATGAGCGGGCGTGAGTCAGACGGACGCGGCGGCGATGGAAATGCACTCGGCCACGGGGCTACCGAACCGAAAGATCCTGATGTGGGCCTTCATCGGCTCGGAGTGCATGCTTTTCGGATCTCTGATCATCGTGTACATGGTCTACAGGGGGAAGAGCCTGGTCGGCCCGTACCCGTCGGACCTCCTCAACATTCCGTTCATCACGGTCACCACTTTCGTGCTCCTGATGAGCAGCCTGATGATGGTGCTCGCCCTGTCGGCCGTGCAGAGGGGTGACATGAAGTGGGGCAAGATCTGGCTGTTCATGACCGCCCTGCTGGGAATGGTCTTTCTGGGCGGCCAGGTTTACGAATTCTCGCACTTCGTGCACGAGGGGCTGACCCTCAAGACCAATCTGTTCGGCGGTAGTTTCTTCCTGCTGACCGGCACGCACGGCGCGCACGTCGCGGTGGGAGTGCTCTGGCTCCTGAGCCTGGTCTTCATGGCGCAGCGAGGGCAGTTGACCCAGGCCAACGCGGAGACCGTCGAGATCGCCGGTCTGTACTGGCATTTCGTGGACGTAGTCTGGATCGTGCTTTTCACACTAATCTATCTGCTGGTCTGAGAGGGAGCAGGCACGAATGACGCAGACTCACCAGCACGCGGATCACGCACATCCGAGCAACCGAACGTATATCCTCGTCGCCGCGATTCTTGGAGTGATCACGGCCGTCGAGGTAGGGGTGTTCTATCTGGAGGCTCTCAAGCCTCTGCTCGTGCCCATCCTCCTCGTGCTGTCCGCAGCCAAGTTCACGATGGTTGTGGGCTTCTTCATGCACTTGAAGTTCGATTCGAGACTCTATCGTGTGCTGTTCGTGGGGCCGCTGATCGTGGCGATCGCCGTCATGATGGCGATGTTTCTCCTTTACGGAGTCTTCAGCGCCTGATCTCTCAGGTCGTGAGCCCGCCGTGCTGCTCACGTCAGGCACGTTCTGGTCCACGCGATCGCCTCTCGCTATAGTCGGCCCATGACTGATCCCACCAATCCGTGTGACTGCAGCGGAGACTGCTCTTCCACTTCGGCGGAAGGGGGAGACGCTACTCCCTCCGGCATCGACACTCAGACGTTCGCGCGAGTGGAATTCAGAGTCGAGGATATGGATTGCGCGAGTTGTCTCGACACGATTCGTCGGGGAATGCTCAAGCACGCAGGGGTCGCGGCAGTAGAGGGCAGCCCCGTGTCCCGTCGCCTCGAGGTTGACTACGATCCGGACGTGATCGACCCGGAATCGATTCGGCGTGATATCGGAGACCTGGGCTACACGGTTCTCGTCCCCAGGGGTGGAGAGGAAGGCGGAATCCGGGTCTGGTCCAGCCGTCGTGCGTACCGAACGTACCTGGCCGGGGTCCTGTTTTTTGCCGGCCTGGCTTCGCGCCTGGTCCTGCACGGTACGATCGTGGACTCACACGGCTGGCCCGCGTGGCCGGGAGGGGAGGACCTCCTGTTCGTAGCCGCGGCCATCGTGGGTGCCTCGAACTTCCTTCCGCGTGCCATTGGGGCTCTGAGGGGGCGTGTGCTGGATATGCACGTCCTCATGCTTCTGGCGGTGATCGGCGCCGCGGCCATCGGCGAGTACATGGAGGCTGCGGCGATCGCGTTCCTTTTCTCGGTCGCGGAATTGCTGGAGGGATTCGCGTCGGAACGGGCGGAGGCCTCGGTGCGCGCGCTCATGGAGCTGTCGCCCGAGGTGGCGCGAGTGCGGCGGGGTACCCGAGAGATATCGATGCGAGCCGCCGATGTGGCGGAGGGGGACCTGGTAGTGGTGCGGCCGGGGGAGAGGATCCCCATAGACGGTGAAGTGGTGGAAGGTCAATCGGCCGTAAACCAAGCGCCGATCACCGGAGAGGCGATGCCGGCGGAGAAGGCGGGCGGGGATCACGTATACGCCGGATCGATCGTCCACGAGGGCTTCCTGGTCGTGCGGAGTGAGCGCGACGCAGGAGACACCACTTTGGCCCGCATGATCCGGCTCATAGAGGATGCGGAGCGCCGACGATCGCCGAGTGAACGATTCGTGGAGCGTTTCGCGCGTTATTACACCCCCGCCGTTACCCTGGGGGCCGTGCTGGTCGTCGCAGTCCCCGTGATACTATTCGGTCAGCCCTTTTCAACCTGGCTGCTTCGGGGGCTCACCCTCCTCGTGATCGCATGTCCCTGCGCCCTGGTCATCTCGACTCCCGTGTCCGTCGTGAGTGCCATCACCAGCGCGGCCCGGCAGGGTGTACTCATCAAGGGTGGGGCCAGTCTCGAGCGAATGGCCGACGTTCGAGTGATGGCGTTCGACAAGACGGGCACGCTGACTCATGGGCGGGCCGAGGTCACCGATGTCGTGCCCGTGGCGGATCTGGACCGGCAGCAGGTCCTCGCCATTGCGGCTGCAGTCGAGGCGCGCTCGGAGCATCCGATCGGTCGCGCCATCGTGCGGGCGGCCGATGGCGCCGGGGACGACCTTGAAGTAACCGAATTCGAGTCGTTTCCCGGACGGGGAGCGCGAGCTCGCGTGGACGGGGTCGTTCATATCGTCGGTCGACCAGGCCTGCCGGGAGTGTCCGATCCCGTGGGGCACCTGGCGGCTCTGGCGGCCGAGGGCAAGACGCCCGTGGTGCTTCTGAGAGCTCCGGACGACGGGCCGCGGACGGTAGTGGCGGTTCTGGCTCTCACCGATCCGCTTCGGCCGGCCGTTCCCAGCGTCATCTCGGAGCTGCGTGGACTTGGTATCGAGAGAGTGGTCGTTCTCAGCGGCGATCTGAAACAGGCGGCCGAGGAAGCCGGACGGGAAGCGGGGGCGGATGACGTGTGGTCTCGCCTGGAGCCGGCAGCCAAGGTGGAGGCGATCAAGAACCTGGAAGCGGAGACGGGGCACGTGGCCATGGTGGGCGACGGCGTGAACGATGCGCCCGCGCTCGCCGCGGCATCGGTTGGGATCGCCATGGGCGCGGCGGCGTCTGACGCGGCACTTGAGACGGCCGATATTGCCGTCATGGGCGACGACCTGGCCCGGCTTCCCTACCTGTATCTGCTGGCGAGGCGGAGCAAGCGGGTTATTCGCGAGAACATCGTGGCGGCACTGGCTGTGAAGATCGTCCTGGCGGTCGGAGTGCCACTGGGGTGGGTGTCACTGATTGTGGCCGTCCTGATCGGCGACATGGGAGCTTCTCTGGTGGTCACGGCCAACGCGCTGCGGCTGGCGCGCGTCCGGAACTAGGATCAGCGTGAAGGTCCGGCCGACAGGGCGTAGAGAAACAGGTTGACTCCCATGCGGATGGATTGCTCCCGAATTTCAGGCGGGTCCCGATGCACGGTCGCGTCCTCCCACCCGTCTCCCAGGTCGCTCTGGTAGCTGTAGAACATCGCGAGTCGGCCATCCAGGAAGATCCCAAGTCCTTGGGCGGGCAGTCCGTCGTGCTCGTGGATCTTGGGTAACCCGTCGGGGAACGGGTACCGTATGCGATAGACGGGGTGGTCGAGCGGTACGTCCACGAGCACCTCGTCGGGGAACACCCGGGCGATCTCGCGTCGAAACGAGCTGTCCAGGCCGTAGTTGTCGTCGGCGTGCAAAAACCCGCCGCCTCGCAGGTGCCTGCGAAGCGCCCCGGCTTCGCGGTCAGAGAGCCTGATTGTTCCGTGCCCGGTAAGATAGAGGTAGGGGTAGTCGGAAAGGTCCGGGTCCGTCAGTCGTACCTCGACAGGTCGGTCGGCGATGCGGATGGTAGTGCGATCGGCGATCTCACCGAGGAGGTTTGGCAGACTGGATGGGTTCGCATACCAATCCCCGCCTCCCTCGTAGTGGATGCGCGCTATGGTAGGGAGGTCCGAGTCCGGGACCACCTGCGCCTGAAGCGGCAGGAGCGGCGCTGTGGCGAGCCAGGAGGTGATGAGGCCTGTCGTCGCCAGCCGTGTCACTGGTTCCCGGGCGGCGTGGCTACGTACACGGCCGCAGTTTCATCGCTGTAGGATAGCTCCCAATCCTCGAGTAGAGTCAGAGCGGCTGCCAGCGGCGAGTCGGGTGGAATGAGCACCCACTCTACTCCCCGCCTGGTCAGGGACTCTCTCCACCCGGGTTGGAGAAATCTGATGTCGCGATACTCCCGGGTTAGTTCCTCGCCATAGAAGTCCGTCTGACCATCGATGAATACCGGTACCTCCGGCCACGCGTACAGTAGATAGCCACCCCAGATGAACTCGTTGTAGACCGGGCCCGGCGGGACGAAGCCGATCTCCTGCAGGTGGTTGACCGCCGCGACGGGGAAGACGTCCTGCGCGA
>JBDHBK010000223.1:0-6353 GCA_039592635.1 Gemmatimonadota bacterium | reverse complement strand
CCTCGACTCGACGAACGGCGAGGCGGTCATGGACCTCCTGAAGGAGCTCCACGGCGAAGGGTCCACGATCCTGATGGTGACGCACGACCCCAGGTACTCCGCCTACGCCGAGCGCACCATCAACCTGTTCGACGGTCGCGTCGTCGGAGAAGAGGACCGAGCCAACCCTATCGCCGGTTCAGGGGTCTCACTCATTGAAGCGGCGGTCTGAAGTTCGCCGTCGCGACGGTCGGCGGGCTCGGGTGATCGGGTGTGGGGTGTGGATGCGGATCGAGTGGTCGTGACAAGCCCGGCCCGCCGGCCGTGACGAAAGCGAGGGCCCCGGCCATTTGGCCGGGGCTTTCGTGCATCGAGGAGCCGGTATACCCCGAGCGCCACCTTTGACGAGCCCGTGGGTAGGGAACGAGACGACCGATTCCCCAGAATGAAGAGTCCTCATGGCAACACGCGCCGGAGCCCTGCTGTTCACCCTCTGGCTCCTACTGCCCGCTTCCTCCGCGGCCCAACCGACCGACGAGACGGGTGTCTCGGTGGCGCTTTCCCAACTGCACCGACGGGTGAATGAGTATCGCCTGGCCGTCGGCTGTGAGGCGCTCCAGTGGCACGAACCAACCGCCAGGGTCGCGGAAACTCACAGCAGAGACATGGCCACCCGGGAGTACTTCGACCACCTGACCCCGGAGGGCACCGACCTGTCGCATCGGCTCCTGGCAGGTGGAGTCAGGTGGCTCGGGTCGATCGCCGAGAACATCGCGCTCACCGCACAGGGGCCCGCGGTCGTCATGGAACTGTGGGTGGACAGTGCGCCGCACCGTACAAACCTCGAGAACTGCATTTTCACACACCAGGGGCTCGGCGTGTTTCGCGACCGCTGGACACAGGTGCTCATTGAGCGACCCGGAGGCTGACGGCGACCGCGGCATTCCCGAGCTGTGGAGCCGTTGCAACACATCCCGGGCCTCGCTTCGGCCCTCCGGGACGCTCCTGTGCGAGCGGTTTCCCACACAGCGAAATTTTCACGTCCCGACCCGGGGCGGCTAGCCCGGACCCTGCAATCGTTGTGAGGCATGGTTGACATTTGCTCCACAAACCCCTACTCTCAAAGCCCTTTTCGAATTATACCGGGCCAGTCGCTCGGATCTGCAATAGGCGGGGCTATTGGAGGTCGACGATGGCAATGTGGAAGAATCGGCTTCGGGCACAGCCCGGGGCCGGCGGTTCGAAGGCGCGCATGCGCGCCACATATCGCGGTGGCGCAACAGGTCGGTTGTTGCGCGGAAACCACGGCTCGGGGCTCGTTGAATTCGCCCTGGTTCTGCCACTCATCGCCTCCCTCATCTTTGGCATCTTCGAGTTCGGCCGCCTCGGGCTCTCCCATCTGACGGCGCGCCACGCCGTGGCGGAGGCAGCGCGATACGCGGTAACGGGACAGACCTTCATCGACCCCGAGACCGGCGAGCCCATCGCTCGCGTCGAGTCTATCCGCCAGGTCATCCGGGACAACGTCGGGCCGCTCACCATCGCTGACTCGATCGTGGTCACTCCGCCGGACGGCGGCGGGCCGGACGAACTCGTGACCGTCAGCGTCTCGTTCACGTACCGCTATTTCCTGCCGGGATTGGAAGACATCCTCCCTCCCGTCGATTTCACCGTTCGAACGGCGATGAAGAATGAACCATTCATCCGGTAGGGGCCAATTGAGGGATTCCAGCGGACAGGCGGTGGCCGAGTTCGCGATGGTACTTCCCCTGGTGCTGTTCCTCTTCCTCGGCATGATCGAGATCGGGAACGCCCTGGCCGTATCGCATTCGCTGTCGAGGCTCAGTCGTGAGGCAGCGAACATCGCGTCACGCGGCACGAACCTGGACACGGTGCTCACGGTCGTCGACGCGAGCGGCAGCGACATCCACCTTGGAGAGCGCGGCGGATCGGTGGTCTCCCGGATCGAGGTCGGCTCCGGCGGGGTCGAGATCCTCGACCAGGCCGCCTCGCCCGGATTCCTGAAGCAGAGCCGGCTCGGGGCTCGCGGAACCAGCCCGATCTCGTTCGCGTCATACGGCCTCGAAGCAGGAAACACCCACTACGTAGTGGAGATCTTCTACCGGTATCGACCGATCACTCCGTTCGCGCGTCTCTTCGAGAGCGCCCTTCCAGACCCCATTTACGAGCGAGCGGTCTTCTAGGCCGCCCGGCAAGCTCACCGGTCCGAGAGGAGTCGTCATGCGCGCCCACGTGTCTCCAGCCAACAGGCTTCGCCAGTTGCTGCGCGGTCTGATGCTGCAACTGCGCAGTGAGGCCGGAGCGGTCATGGTGATCGTCGCCGGCGGTATGGTCATCCTGCTCGGTATGGCGGGCCTGGCCCTGGATTCGGGTCGTGCATTCATCGTCAAATCCGAGCTGTCGCGCGCCGTGGACGCCGGCGTCCTCGCGGGCGCCCGGGCCCTGAGGGCAGGCGAAGCTTCGGCCCGCAGGCAGGCCCTGGCCGTAGCCCTGGCCAACGGGGTATCCAGAGACGATTCCCTGACCTCGATCAGAGTGACGTTCGGGCAGACACCGGACGGAGACCACACGGTGATGTTGGCGGCAACTCGGCCCATGCGGACCTCGCTCATGCGCCTGCTCGGGCGCCGGTGGGTGGATGTCGGTTCCAGCGCCACGGCCGTGGTTCCGCCCGTCGACCTGGTCTTCGTGCTGGACCAGTCGGGGTCCCTGGGAAGCGCCGGAGCCTGGGACGATCTGCAGGACGCCGCTCGCAGCTTCGTGGACTACTTCAGCGAAGACCTGGATCAACTGTCTCTGGTTTCGTTTGGGACCCGTGGCGACACGCGGCTCCCCCTCCAGGCCCCGTTCCGAACGGCCGCGAAGAATCAGATCGATCGCATGAGGTCGGTGGGCTGGACGAACACGGCAGAGGGCCTGCAACTGGCCTACGACCAGTTGAACGGGGATGCGGCGCGGGAGACGGCGGTGAAAGTGGTCGTCTTCTTCACCGATGGCCGGCCCACGGCTTTCCGGGGAACGATCGGTGGAGAGCGGAGAATCCTGGCCGCCGCCGCGACGGAAATGAACGTGGTCCGGGGCTACTTCGATAACCCGAACGAGATCCCAATGGACAGGTGGCTGTGGCCGAACGACGACGCGTGCCGAAACGTCGTCAATTGCATGGAGTGGACGGAGGCCGGGCACCCGCCGCACGGCGTGGTCGGTCGCAAGATAGCCAGGAACATGGGTCTCGCCGCCGCCAACCGGATCCGTAGTGAAGGCGCTTACGTCTACACCATCGGCCTGGGCAATCCTCTCGCATCCTCGGAGCTGGCGCGACCAGACATGGACTATCTGGCCACCCTGGCCAACGAGCACGGGAGTGTGAGTTCCAGCCAGCCGAGCGGAAGAGCGTATTTCGCTCCTTCGGCGGAGGACCTGCGGGCGGTATTCCGACAGGTGGCTTCGGACCTGGTCATCCGCTTGTCCCACTAGGTCAGGGACGCGTGGCGGGTAGGGTGCGGCGATGCGGAGACGTCGCCCCTGCCCGCCATGTGCCCTTACCCACCTCAGTCGGCGCCCTCCGAGTCCGCCCGGTACAGGACCACGTGCGCCTTCTCCAGTGTCACCAGTCCACCTCCAATGACCTCGTCGAGAAGAGGAAGCACTTCCTGGATCTTCTCATTCGTGTCGACGACCTCGACGATGATCGGCAAGTCCATCGACAGGCGGAGAAGGCTGCCCGTGTGGATGCGGGCGCTCGCACCGAAGCCCGCGATTCCCTGCACCACCGACGCGCCGGCACATCCCTGTTCACGAAGCATGTTCAGGAGGGCCTGGTAGAGAGGCTTTCCCTTGTGCGGTCCGCCCTCACAGCGGTCCGCCTCTCCTATGAAGATCCTCATCAGGGTACGGTCACCCTCGAACGCCTTCATGCGGCTCCTCCCGCTCGTGCAAACGCCGTGGCCAGGGCCATCCCGGCCACCATCGCGATCAGCCCCAGCACGACGCTCCCCCCCATGTACAGGCCCGCTCGAAGCCACTGCCCTTCCTGGAGTAGCGCCACGGTCTCGTAGCTGAACGTGCTGAACGTGGTAAACGCCCCCAGGACTCCTATCGTCAGGAAGGGGCGGACTTCCGGAGAGACCGCCGAGACCTGGAGCCACCGGATCACCAGGCCGAGCGCCAGGCAGCCAACCAGGTTTACGACGAGCGTACCCCAGGGGAAGCTTTCTCCCATCCGGTCGTACACCCACCCGCTGATGCCGTACCGCGCGAGAGCGCCCAGGGCTCCGCCGAGGGCGACGTACGCCAGACTCAACTCGCCTTGAGAAGCGCCTTCATGTAGTCGCGATTGAGCATCGCGATCACATCGATCTTGATCTCCTTCGGACAGGCGTTCTCGCACGCGCCGTGATTCGTGCACGTGCCGAAGCTCTCTGCCTCCATGGTCAGGATCATGTCGAGGACTCTGCCGTAGCGTTCGGGCTGCCCCTGCGGCAACAGGTTGAGGTGCGCCGCCTTGGCCGAGGTGAACAACATGGCCGACGCGTTCGGGCAGGCGGCCACGCAGGCGCCGCACCCGATGCAGGACGCCGCGTCCATCGACTTCTCGGCGTTCACCTGCACCACCGGGATCGCATTGGCATCCGGGGCGCTTCCCGTGCGAACGCTGATGTAGCCGCCCGCAGCGACGATGCGATCGAAGGCCGCGCGATCCACCATCAGGTCCTTCTGGACCGGAAAACCGTCCGCCCGCCACGGTTCGATCCAGATCTCGTCACCGTCGCTGTACTCGCGCATGTGGAGCTGGCACACGGTAGTCCGCTTCCAGGGTCCGTGCGGCCGACCGTTGATCACCATTCCGCAGGTGCCACAAATCCCCTCTCGACAATCGCTGTCGAAGACGATTGGCTCCTCGCCCCTTTCCTCGAGATCTTCGTTGACCACGTCGAGCATCTCGAGGAACGACATGTGCTCGCTGGCGTCCGTTTCGTAGGTGACGAACTGCCCCCTCGCCGAGGGCCCCGCCTGCCGCCACACGTGAAGTTTGAGTTTCATTATTTGTAGCTCCTCTGCGTGGGAGGAACGTTTTCAAACTCAAGGGGCTCCCTGTGCTCGCGGGGCGCCGTGTCCGCGCCGGCGTACTCCCACACGGTCACATGCGTGAAGTTCTCGTCGTCGCGCCGGGCCTCGCCTTCCGGGGTCTGGTGCTCTTCCCGGAAGTGCCCTCCGCATGATTCCTCTCGCACCAGCGCGTCGAGGCACATGACCTCCGCGAGTTCCAGGAAGTCCGCCACACGACCTGCGCGCTCGAGCGTCTGGTTGATCGACCCCCCTTCGCCCACGACCTTCGCGTTTTCCCAGAACTCCTGCCGTAGAACAGGGATCTTCTCCAGGGCCTCCTTGAGCCCGGTGGCGTTGCGTCCCATGCCGCAGTTGTCCCAGACGATCCGGCCCAGCTCCTTGTGGAAGGAGTTGATCGTGCGGTCGCCGTCCAGGGCAAGCAGCCGATTGATCCGCGACTCGACCTCCTCCAGGGTGCCCCTGACCTCCGCATTGTCCTCGGCCACCGGATCCAGCTTCGCCTGCGCCAGGTAGTCGGCGATCGTGTACGGCAGCACGAAGTAGCCGTCCGCCACACCCTGCATGAGCGCGCTCGCGCCCAGCCGGTTGGCCCCGTGATCCGAGAAGTTCGCTTCTCCGATCGCGTACAGGCCGGGAACCGTGGTCATGAGATTGTAGTCCACCCACAAGCCGCCCATCGTGTAGTGGGGCGCCGGGTAGATGCGCATGGGGACCTTGTAGGGGTCCTCCCCCGTGATGCGCTCGTACATCTCGAACAGGTTGCCGTACCGGGCCTCGATCACGTCCACCCCGAGGCGCTGGATGGCATCCTCGAAGTCCAGGTACACGCCGAGCTTCGTATCGCCGACTCCCTTCCCCTGGTCGCACATGTCCTTGGCACGCCGTGACGCCAGGTCCCGTGGCACGAGGTTTCCGAATGCCGGATACATGCGCTCCAGGTAGTAGTCGCGCTGGTCCTCGGGGATATCCCCGGGGGCGCGGTCGTCATCCATCTGCTTCGAGACCCAGATGCGACCGTCGTTGCGCAGCGACTCGCTCATCAGCGTGAGCTTCGACTGGTAGTCGCCCGCCACAGGAATGCAGGTCGGATGGATCTGGGTGTAGCACGGGTTGGCGAATCCGGCCCCGCGCCGGTACGCCCGCCATGCCGCCGTGACGTTGCAGTACATGGCGTTCGTAGACAGGTAGAAGGCGTTCGAGTAGCCGCCCGTGCCGAGGGCCACCGCATCGGCGAGATGCACCTCGATCTTCCCGGTAACCAGGTGCCGCGTCACGATGCCGCG
>JBDHBK010000222.1:0-4432 GCA_039592635.1 Gemmatimonadota bacterium | reverse complement strand
GATGAAAGTGTCCGTAGAAGGGGGTCCCATCGAGAAGCTCGTCGATCTTCCCGAGGGACGCCAAACACACCTGCGGTTTCACCCTGACGGCTCGCGATTCGTGATCGACGCCGGCCTCAACAAGGGCGAGATCTGGATCGTGAAGGGGCTGCCGGGCACACCGGGCGGCGCCGGCGCCTCCGATCGCTGACCTTGTCCATCTGGGGTGGGTCGTCGCTCGACGGCCCACCCAACCCCTCCCAACGTTCCCCCTTTCTGGACCGTCCCATGGAGCGGACCCGCGGAGAAACCGTCACGACTTGTTCTCCGTAGGATGGCGTGACCCGACTCCCGGAGGCGCCCATGACGCTCGACAGCATCGTCCAGGATCTCGCGCTCGGCTTTCGCTCTCTCCGCCGGGACCGCGGATACTCCTCCATCGTCGTTCTTACCCTCGCCTTCGGGATCGCGGCCAACACCGTCGTTTTCAGCCTGCTCAATCCCTACTTCCTGCGCCCCTTACCGTTCGACGACGAGGACCGGCTGGTCCAGCTCGGCCAGATCGACAGGATCAACGACTGGGAGGCCCGGTTCTCGATTCCGCAGCTGGCGGACTACCAGGAGCGCAGCCAGGCGTTTGAGCAACTGGGGGCCTACTACTACGGCACGAAGAACGTGACCGGCTCCGAAGGGGCCGAACGAATCACTGCGAGCTCCCTGACGGCCAACATGTTCTCGCTGCTTGGCACTCCGCCCCTCCTCGGGCGCACGTTCACGGCAGGAGAGGAGGGACCGGACGCACCGCCCATCGTGGTGCTCGGATACGGCCTCTGGCAGCGGAGGTACGGCGGAGATCCGGACATCGTTGGCAGTACGATCCGGATGGACGGGGTGGTGCACACCGTCGTCGGGGTGATGCCACGCGACTTCAACTTCCCGTTCGGCGGCGTGAAGATGTGGATTCCGATGCCGAACGATCCGGCTACGGACGCGCGCGACCACACGGGCAGCCTGGTCGTCGGCCGACTCGCGGACGGGTGGTCACGCGAGCGAGCGTACGCCGAGCTCAATCTGATCCAGAGCCAACTGGCGGAGGCCTATCCCGACGTCGATGGCGCCTTCGCCGGGATCGCCGTGACGCCGCTCCGCGAGGCGCTGAACTTCGCGTGGGATGTGCTGCGAATGACCTTCGCTGCGCTTCTCGGGGCCATGGTGTTCGTGCTCCTGATCGCGTGCGTGAACGTGGCGAGCCTGGTGGTGGCGCGGGCGACCGCGCGCGCGCGCGATGTGGCTGTCCGGTCGGCCATCGGCGCCACACAGGGGCGCGTCATCCGCCAGATGCTGACCGAGAACCTCGTGCTGGCGATCGCCGGCGGAGTCCTCGGCGTGGCGCTGGCGTTCTTCGCGGCTCGCGCCTTGAGTCCGTTTCTCCCGGAGGATCTGTTCAAGATCGGTGACGCCTCGATCGACGGGACAGTGCTGGCGTTCACGGCGATCCTGGTCCTCCTCACGCCGATCCTGTTCGGACTCCTGCCCGCACTCACTACCAGCCGTGCCAACCTGGCCACGGCACTCAAGGAGGGGAGTGCCGGCGCCGGCGTGGGCCGCTCCTCGATGCGTCTCCGGCGGGGGCTGATCGTGGCCGAGATCACCCTGGCCATGGTGCTCGTCGCGAGCGCGAGCCTGATGATGCGCAGCCTTCTGGAGATCCAGAAAGTGGACCTGGGTTTCGACGCCGATCACATGTTGACGATCGCCGTGACGCCACCCGAGTCAGACTATCCCACCATGGAAGAGGTGGAGGCCTACTTCGGGAGCGCGATTCACGAGCTTGAGTCGCTACCGGGAGTAAGCACGGCGGGAGCCGTAAACCCGCTTCCACTCAACCACGAGAACTTCCAGATGCAGTTCGCGCGGCCCGGACACGAGCCACCCACGACCGAGGATTGGCCTACTGCGCTGCGCGGGCGGGCGTCGACCGGCTACTTCGAGGCGATGGGGATCCCTGTGCTCGAGGGGCGCACCTTCAATGAGGCAGACGGCCCCGATGCGATACCGGTCGTGATCGTGAGTCGCCTGCTCGCCGACCGTCACTGGGAGGGTGAGAGCCCGCTGGGTCAGACGATACTGTACGGCGATCCTGAGGAGCCGATCCAGGCCACTGTGGTCGGCGTAGTGGATGACGTCCAGCACACGGGCATCGACACGCCGATTCGTCCGCACGTGTACCGTCCTCTGAGGCAGGGTACCAGCCGCCGCCGGTTCGTGGTCGTGAACACCGCGGGACAGCCGGCGTCGGTAGCGCGCGCAGCCCGCGAGACCCTGTCCACGATCGATCCGAACTTGCCCCTCGGCATCCGCGAGATGAACGAGATCGTGCTCGAGAATACTCTCCAGTGGACCATTGGCGCGGGCTTCCTGGGGCTGTTCGGTACCGGGGCCATCCTGCTGGCCGCCCTCGGGATCTTTGGCGTGATGACGTATTCGGTGGCCCGTCGGCGGCGTGAGCTAGGGATCCGGGCTGCGATTGGTGCCCAGGCGAGTCAGCTTCGCGGTCTCATCGTGGGTGAGGGCTTGCGACTGGCTGCGATCGGGATCGGGATCGGGCTCTTGCTGGCGCTCGTCGTGGGCCGCCTGATGGCCTCGCTGCTGTTCGGGATCAGTTCCTTCGATCCGGTGAGCTTCGCGGTCGTCGCTGCCCTGTTCATAGGCGTAGCGGCGCTGGCCAGCGTACTCCCGGCTAGGCGGGCGGCCCGGACGGACGTGATGACAGTTCTGCGGTACGAGTAGGGCACCCAGGCGTAACAAGCCGGATTGACGGTGTAACGATCCGTTATCAAGCGAGGGGACTCTCCCGGCTGACTGTGCTGTCTTAAGAGTCTACAAGAACAGCAGTTAGTGCTTCTGGCGGATTCTGGACCCGGTCTTGCTCCTCTCCCGGTACAGAACCAGTTCCGGGAGGCGGACATGACCCAACTATCGATCGCGCAGTACGGGTATCTCGTCGAAGCCCTGGATCCGATGCTTCACTTCCTGCTCGTTGGTGGCATTCTCCTGGTGCTTCTCGAGGGCGCGGTGCTCCTGGGGGACCTGTTGGGGACGGGGGAGCGCCACCGGTCGGACGATTGACAGTGCCGGGGACAGAGTGACCGGCCGGCGGGTCGATCAGTCGGGCAGCGAGACGACGCCACAAGGCGCCTCCGGACGTTTGAACACTGTAACTGCCATGTGAAGAGCAAGTTACAGGAAAGAACGATATTCGGATTCGACATCTCGTTCCTCGCCCGTTCCTTGCAGCAGTTTGACGGACCGAGGCGATGTTTGCCGCGCATTCGCGGCCCCATTCAGAGACAAGCATGACGACCCCGGCAGGCCGTATGAGCCCAGCCGGTCCCAATAGTCGGCGCCCGAAGCCCGGCGCGCGGACGTCGTGCATCTCTGCACCGGTGGATCCGGTGCACACACAGGGGTCTTTGAAATGCGATTGCGTCCCCCTCGCAACCCTCGCCGGCTGGCATATGGCGCCCTGGCGCTGACCACATGCGCCGGATTCGGCGCTATCGCCTGCGTCAAAACCGAGCCCGATCCCTCCGACGAGCGCACCACCATGACCGTCCTCTACCCCGACTCGGATGAGTGGTCCATCTGGGATAACGAGGTGCCCTTCCTCGTCTTCTCGACGCTCGTTGCACTCGGCGAGTCGGGGGAAGTCGAAGGCCGTCTGGCCCGGAGCTGGGAACACTCACCGGACTACCGCACCTGGACCATTCACCTGCGGTCCGACGTCCTGTGGCACGACGGGGTGCCGTTTACAACCCGAGACGTCGAGTTCACGGTAAACCTGTGGAAGCACCCCGAGACGATGCTCGAGGAAGGAACGCGCATCGAGTCGCTGGTGGTGCACGATGACAGCACGTTCACGATGACCTTCCACCACTTCAACGTGATAGAAGCGCAATGCCTCCCGGGATGCTGGAACACCTTCTATCCGAAGCACCTGCTGGAGGGCAAGGATCTGTCCACGTTCCGCAGCTGGGACTTCTGGTTGCAGCCGGTCGGGAACGGTCCATATCGATATGTCCGCCACATTCCCAAGACACTCATCGAGTACGAGGCCAATCCCTACTACTTCCTCGGGAAGCCTGCGATCGATCGTTTGATCCTGAAGTTCGGCGAGAACTCGATCGCCGAGCTCCTGGCGGGCAACGTCGACGCGGTCAACTTCGCGAAAGAGAACGACGCCCTCGTCCTCAAGTCCGATCCCCGCTTCAACGTCTACCGCGAGGTGTGGGACGACGTGGGGGCCGTCCAGGCGATCTTCTGGAACCAGCGAACGACTCCGCTCTTCAAGGACGCTCGAGTTCGCCGGGCGCTCACCCTGGGCATCGACCGCCTGGAACTGCGTGACGCGATCAACATCTCCGAGCACGTGCCGGTGCTGGATGGAGTCATT
>JBDHBK010000221.1:0-5646 GCA_039592635.1 Gemmatimonadota bacterium | reverse complement strand
ACATCTTCCTGCGTGCGGAGCGGCGGGTTCACCTTGGCTTCCGTGTTGTAGCCGCGGCACATCTCGTCCGTAAGGATGAGATGATGCGGAGTGACCTCCGAGGTCACCGTGAGCCCCTTCTCCTTCGCCATGCGCAGTTGCTCGACCGACTGGCGGGCCGAAACGTGGCACACGTGCAGATGACCGCCCGTGAGCTCCACCAGTTGAATGTCCCGAGCCACGATGCAGGATTCCGCTGCGTTGGGAAGGCCCCGGAGTCCGAGGGCCGTCGCGACGACCCCTTCGTTCATGACCCCACCCGCCAGGGCCATATCCTCGGCGTGCTGAAGGACCGGGATGCCAAAGGTCTGCGTGTACTCCAGGAGGCGCCGCATCAGTCCCGTATCCCACACCGGCGCCCCGTCATCGGAGACGGCCACGGCGCCCGCCTTGACCAGTTCGCCGACTTCCGTCATGCGTTCGCCCTTCTGGCCTATCGAGGCGGCGCCGATCGGCATCACCTGGGTGCCACGAGCCGCACGCGCGGCCAGGCGCAGGTACCCGACCGCCGCCGGGTCATCGATGGGCGGATCCGTATTCGGCATGGCCCACACCGTGGTGAAGCCGCCGGCCAGGGCAGCGTGCGAACCGGTATGGATCGTCTCCTTGTGCTCCCCTCCAGGCTCTCGAAGGTGCACGTGAACGTCGATCAATCCGGGCGCGAGGACCTGGCCGGAGGCGTCCAATACCTCGGCATCATCGGGTCCGGATATGTCGTTTCCGACCGCTTCGATCCGGCCATCACGCACCAGCACATCGGCCGGTCCGTCGAGGTCCTGGGACGGATCGACGACCCGTCCACCCCGAAGCAGCAGCGGCCTGTTCATGAGATCTCCTGTTTCGCGGCTTCGGCCCCACCCGGGACACCACCCGCGAGCAGGTACAGGACCGCCATGCGAACCGCCACGCCGTTCGTGACCTGCGGAAGGATCACCGACTGGGGTCCGTCCGCAACGGCCGAATCGATCTCCACACCCCGGTTGATCGGGCCCGGGTGTAGGATCACCGTGTCACGCGGAGCCCTGGCAAGCCGCGCCCGGGTCACCCCGAACACGCGATTGTACTCGCGGAGCGACGGAATGAAGCCCGTCTTCATGCGTTCCAGCTGCAGGCGAAGGATGTTCAACGCGTCGGCCCACTCGATCGCATCCTCGATGTGGTTGAACGACTCGACGCCCAGTTCTTCAATCCCGTAGGGAATCAGGCTGCGGGGCCCGCACACCGCGACCTCGGCACCGAGCGCTCGAAGACCGAATATGTTGGAGCGCGCCACCCGCGAGTGCACGATGTCGCCCACGATGCAGACCTTGAGTCCCTCGATCCGACCGAGTCGATCGCGGATCGTCAGCATGTCCAGCAGCGCCTGCGTCGGGTGTTCGTGCTGCCCGTCTCCGGCATTGATGACGTTGGAGGGGATCCGGTCCGCGAGGAACTTCGCCGCGCCGGAAGAGGCGTGGCGGATCACCACCATGTCGATCCGCATTGCCTCCAGGTTGCGCGCCGTGTCCACCAGCGTTTCGCCTTTCACGACGGACGAACCGCTGGAGCTGATGTTGACCGTGTCGGCCCCCAGTCGCTTCTCGGCGAATTCGAACGAGATGCGAGTGCGGGTCGAAGGCTCGAAGAAGAGATTCACGATCGTCTTGCCGCGCAGCACCGGCACCTTCTTGATCGCGCGTTCGCTGATCTCCTTGAACGGCTCTGCAGTATCTAGGATCCCGGTGATCGTCTCGCTCGACAGGCCCTCGAGGCCCACGAGGTCCTTGCCGAGTTCGAACTCCGGTCTGGCCTGGTTCATTCGCTCTCCGAAGACCTGACGAGGGTTACGGACAGTTCGTCGTCCAGCTCGGGAACCCGAACCTCCACGCGCTCGCCTTCCCCGACTTCGACGGTGATACCGACGTAGTCGGCATGAATCGGCAGTTCCCGGCCACCACGATCGGCGAGGACGCACAACTCGACCCGGCGCGGCCGGCCGAAATCGGCCAGCTCGGTCAGGGCGGCCTTCACCGTGCGGCCCGTGTACAGCACGTCGTCGACGATCACCACGCGGAGACCGTTGATGTTACCGGGAATTTCGGTCCTGCCGATCACGGGACGAGGACCGATCTGGTCGAAGTCATCGCGGTACAGCGTGATATCGAGACTCCCGGTCGGGACCTCATTGCCGGTAGTGTCCGAAACCAGCCCGGCGATTCGCGCTGCCAGTTCGACGCCTCGCCGGTGAATCCCGATCAGCATCAGGTCCTCGATCACGCCGTCCTCCATGATCTCCCGCGCCATGCGCGACAGGGCCTGTTCGATGCCGGGACCGTCAAGCAGCAGAGTCGTCGTGTCAGAAGTCGACATGCGAGGACGCCTTTCCGTGGCGGCTGGGTGAAGACGGCCCCCGTGGAGACCGCACTCGCCGCAGTATACCGACCCGTTGCCGGTGGATCAACGGCCCCGAAAAGGGCTTCTGGAGGGCACTTTCGGGCACCGCGACAGCTTTACAAGTCCGGGGTGACCTCTCTAGCTTCCCGACCGCCCCGGGGGGCGCAGGGGCCAGATCTCCCGGCTTCATTCCGCACAGGAGCATTCATGTCGACACGGTGGATCGGAGCGTTGGTCTGTCTCGGCCTCTTCATCCCGGCGGCGGCGCGGGCGCAGGAAGCCGCGCCTGATACCATTCCGGGGCACGTAGACGGTCCCGTGGTGATCGTCCCGGGAGCGGGTTTCGACCTGACCGTCGAAGCAACGTATTTGTTGGCTGCGGGACACATTCGCATCCGCACTGCCACGGGCCGGATCATTGCCCGCCGGGACGTCCAGCTGGGTACAGGCGGTCCCTTCGAATTCGAGGGCCTGGTTCTGGATGGGGCGGAGGACTTGCCGCTGACCGCAATCGGCGGCCGCGGCAACCTGATCGGCACCTTCGAGACCCGGGTCCTGCCGGCCTGGATCAGCCTTCTTCCGCCGCTGTTGGCGATCGTCCTCGCTCTGGTGTTCAAGGAAGTGGTGACCTCGCTGTTCATTGGCGTGTGGCTCGGTGGATTCTTCGTGGCCGGCCTCAATCCGATCACCGGCACCATGCGCGCCATCGACACGTTCATCACCCCTGTGCTGGTGGACTACGACCACGCCGCGATCCTGGTCTTCTCGTTCCTGCTCGGGGGAATGGTCGGAGTGATCAGCAAGAGCGGGGGCACGCGGGGCATAGTCGAGGCCGTGCGCCCGCTGGCCACCACTCCGCGACGCGCACAGCTGGCGACTTACCTGAGCGGGCTGGCGATCTTCTTCGACGACTACGCCAACACTCTGATCGTTGGAAACACCATGCGGCCGATCACCGACCGTATGAAGGTCTCACGCGAGAAGCTGGCCTACATCGTCGATTCCACGGCCGCCCCCGTCGCCGCCATCGTATTCGTGTCGACCTGGGTAGGCTTCGAGATCTCGCTGATCGGCGACGGGCTTGCCGCCGCCGCGTCGCAATCCGGTACGACACCGGAGCTTGCCGCGTCCCTGGGCTCGGCCAACGCCTTCACGCTCTTCATCCACTCGATACCGTACCTCTTCTATCCGCTCCTCGCGCTCCTCATGGTGGGACTGATCGTGTTCCTGCAGCGGGACTTCGGCCCCATGCTGAAGGCGGAGCGGCGCGCGTCGCGCGGCGAGGGACTGCATAGAGAGGGCGCGATGCTCATGTCCGAGGCGGGATCGGACAGAATGGAGCCGATCGAGGGAGCGCCCCTTCGCTGGTACAACGCCGTACTGCCCGTGCTGACGGTCGTTACGGTGGTCCTGCTTGGACTCTACCTGCAGGGGCGATCGAACCTTGGCCGGCCGGGCACCCTGTGGGAGATCTTCGGCGAGGCCAGCCCCTTCGACGCCCTGCTCTGGGGTTCACTGGCCGGCTGCATCGTGGCTGTCGTCCTCGCCGTGGGGCAGAGGATCCTGTCCATGCACCAGGCGATCGACGGACTGGTGGGTGGAATGCGGGCCATGTTCCTGGCCGGTATCATCCTGGTCCTGGCGTGGTCGCTCGGAGCCGTGACGGAGGTACTCGGAACCGCCCCGTACATCAGCGGCCTCCTGGAGGGAAATCTCCCTGGAGAGCTTCTGCCAGCCCTGGTCTTCATCACCTCCGCCTCGATCGCGTTCGCCACCGGGACGTCGTGGGGCACGATGGGCATCCTGCTGCCCATCGTGATCCCGCTCGCCGTGGCAATGGGTGGCACGGTGGATCCGGAGACCGGGACCGCCTACGTGATCCTGCTCGGCTCGATCGCCTCGGTCGCGGGTGCGATCTTCGGGGATCACTGCTCACCGATCTCGGACACGACGGTGATGAGTTCGATGGCCTCGGCGTGCGATCACGTGGATCACGTGCGCACGCAGCTTCCGTACGCGCTGGTGGTGGGCGTCGTGGGCATCGTGATCGGGAACATCCCCACGGCGTATGGATTCCCGGTATGGGTGTCCCTGCTTCTGGGCGCGACGATCCTGTTCGCCCTGCTGCGGTTCTACGGCAAGAAGGACTTCGATTCGCCCCAGTGGGCGGGAGAGGGGGAGCCGGCCCGTGAGTGAATCCACGGGTGGTGAGCGCGATCCCGAGGCCATGGCGGCGGAAGCCTACCCCCTTCTCGAACAGGCCGTTGGATCGATACTGAAAGGAAGTGACGAGGCGCGGTCGGCGTTCGACGCGCTACGGGCACGCGGACTGTCCGACGAAGAAGCCCGCGAGGAAATCGCCCGCGTGCTGCTGGCCACGATGTTCCACGTCGGAGCGCAATCACACATGCTCGAGAAGGCTGGCGGCGGCAGTGGACTCAGGAAAGAAGCGTTTGCCCGCCTGGCGGCAGGTGAGTCAGCCCGGGAGATCTTCGAGGGCCGGACCGAGGCGGAACCTGGCGAATCCTGAAGACCGGGTCCCTAGGCGGCCGGAAGCGCCACCGGCGTGATCGGCTGCTCCCCTGCCAGCACTGCCCGCGCGTTCGCCGCTGCCAGGTCCCACATGGCCTGCCTGGCCTCTCGGGTCGCGCTCCCGAGGTGCGGAAGCACCACGCAGTTCGGCAGGCTCCGGAGTTCTTCCGGGATCTCGGGCTCTCTCTCGAACACGTCGAGCCCCGCAGCCGCCAGGTGCCGGGAGCGAAGCACTCCCGCCAACGCTCCCTGGTCCACGATCGCACCGCGAGCCGTGTTGACCAGGATCGAGCCCGGCTTCATTGCCGACAGTCGGGTCACGCCCAGGAGTCCTCGGGTCTCTGATGTCAGCGGAAGGTGAACGCTGATTACGTCTGCAAGAGCCAGGACTTCCGCGAGATTCTCGATCCGCCTTCCGCCGGCCTCCGATTCCATGGCCGGTGACGCCGATCGGCTCCAGTACGCGATCTCCATTCCGAAGGCGGCGGCTCGACGAGCCGTTGCCACACCGATGCGGCCACCCCCCAGGATGCCGAGAACCCTTCCTTGCAGGCCCATGCCAAGAAGCTGCGTCGGGTGCCAGCCGTCCCAATCGCCGCTGCGTGCCAGGTCAAGACCCTCCCGCACCCGGCGGGCCGCCGCGAGCAGCAACGCCAGGGCGAGGTCCGCCGTAGCATCCGTCAGGACGTCGGGCGTGTTCGT
>JBDHBK010000220.1:0-4457 GCA_039592635.1 Gemmatimonadota bacterium | reverse complement strand
ACCTGTCGGAGCATGACGAAAAGGGCATCCGGCGCCTGATCGAACTGCTCGACGGGGCCGGAAACAGAGCGGCCGCCCTGCGGGCGTACGAGGGCTACGCCGCGCGGCTCCGAGATGTACTCGACGTCGAGCCGGCGCCGGAGACGCAGGAGCTGATCGCCAGCTTGCGGTCGCGCCAGCCGAACCACGCCGTCCTCGCGCCTGTAACGCAGCAGCCAGTCTCCGGGGGAGTGGCGACCGGCCTTGCGGAGCCTGAGCGCGTCGGCGACAACGGTGTCGGCCTGGCCAGCAGCAGAAGACACCTCCGCTATCTCGTCTCGGTTGCTGCAATGGCCGTCATCGCGATTCTCGCGCTGGCTGCGCTTCCCATCCTGACGGCGGACCGGGGGCTGAGCTGCGCGTCACCGGAGACCTGGGTCGGAACGGCGGCCCCGGGAGTGGCCGTCCTGCCGTTCACCGTATCGGGATCGGAAGTTGATGAGCTGGGCGAGGGGATGGTGCATCTGCTGTCCGCGAATCTCGAGGGCCTGGACGGCATCCGGCCAATCAGTCCGTTCACCGTGCTCGCCCGCTGGAGCGAGCACGTGCCCGATACTGCCCAAGCCGATCTCGCTACGAGGTTGGAGGTCGCCCAGTGCTTGGGCGCGGAGTACGCAGTCGTCGGAAGCGCCGTGGCGGTGGGTGCCACCTTGCGCCTGACCGCTAGCCTCCATGAGTCCGGTCGGACCGAGTCCATAGGGCAGGCCAACGAGACGGCTCACCGCGACAGCCTGTGGGGAGCCCTGGACCGGCTCTCGATCGGTCTCATTCGTGGCATGGGAACGGTTGTCCTGGGGGAGCTGTCCCGGCTCGACTCGAAGGAAATAACGACCGGGTCGCCCGACGCGCTCAGGGCGTACCTGCGAGCCCAGGCGCTCTATCGCCGCGGCGAGTTCGAATCCTCGGCATTCGAATACGAGCAGGCGATCGCAGAGGATTCGACCTTCTCGCTTGCCCACCTGGGGCTAGGCTGGACTCTGGCCTGGGAACCCTTGGTGAGCACCGATCGGTCCCACGAGAGGCCGGGTCACTGGCAGGCCGCCCTGGACCACTCACGCACGGAGCGCCAGGCACTGATCGCGCGCGCTTCGCTGACGCACGACGGTGAGTTCATGAGCGCGGACATGGCTGGTGAGCTCCTCGAGGCTGCGGGCAGATACCCCGACGACGCACATCTCTGGTATCTGCTCGGAGAGCACTACTTGCATGTCGGCACCGCGACAGGAGCTTTCGACAGTCACGTGGAGAAGGCCGAGCGAGCGTTCGAGCGGGCCGTGGCTCTTGTGCCGGATTTCGTCCCGTACTGGGCGCACCTCATGGACCTCGCGCTCATCCGTGCCGACAGCCTCCGGGCGGAAGAGGTCGTCGCCGGGGTCTCGCGGTTTCGCGCCTCGGACTCCCGTACGGCCAGGAATTTCAGGGCCCTTCAGCGAGTCTTCTTCCTGGCGTCACCCGGAACGGAGGCATTCGAGGCGGCGCTCGACACGCTGCAAGGGCAGGAACTTCGGCGTCTGTATTGGTCGATCCTGTCGCAGCCCGATCTCTGGACTACCGCGGAAGCTGTAATTGAGAGGTTGCGGGCGACGGAGGAGACGCGGTGGAAGGACTGCTGGTGGGTGCAGCGCTCCCTCACCCCGGGCCTGCTCGCGACGTATCTGGCGGAGGCGACCGCTCCGCCGGCCGACGACTACTGCCTCTACCTCGCACAGATGTTTGGCCTTCCGGTACCCGAGGAGCTGGTGGATTCCGTCATGACCGCGCGATTGGACTCGATGGTTGCTGGAGGCGCGGAATTCAGGAGGGACCTGGGATTGCCATTGTACTTCGCCGAGCGCGGCAGATGGCCGGAACACGACACGGTGCTCGCCCTCTGGCGCGCGGGCGCGGCAGCCGCGTTGGAGGCGGACGGTATCGACGTAGCCCGCCGGTGGGGGCATTTCGTTACCGCTGCGGAGGGGTACGGAGAATGGAAGCGCGGGCGCCCCGAACGCGCCCTCGCGATTCTCGAGGGCTTGCCGCCTGAGGCGCGCAATTGGCCCCCGGTGATACGCTGGTGGCTCGGAACCCTGTACATGGAGTTCGGCCGTCCCGCCGAGGCCGTCCGGCAGTTCCGGACCCTGCAGGGCGCGTACCCTGCTCCGAACTGGACGCTGGCCTACCTTCGCGCGGGTGAGGCCTACGAGCAGCTCGGCGAGATGGAGAAAGCGCGCGAGCAGTACGCCTACTTCGTAGAGGCCTGGAAGGACTCCGATCCCGAGCTCCAGCCGTGGGTCGAGCGGGGCAGGGCGAGGCTGGAGGCGCTGAATGCACCCCGTGAGTGAGCGAGGTGTCGATCCCCCCGGGTGCGCCGCAGCCATTGGAACCTCTGCGAGACAACCGGCCCGGTCGTGCCTAAAGGTTCCCTGTCAGCTTCAGGATCACCAGCACGATCAGCGTGACGACGGCTAGCCAGGCTTCCTTCCTGCCGGGATGGTACACCGCGACCTCCTCTAGTGATGAGACCCCTAATCACTGAACGTCAGCACGGCAGAGTGATCGACGCCAGGGCGTGACGCCCGGCGTTCCGCCGCAGGGGCGGGACTACCGGGCGCTGGCGGTCAGTCTAGGCAGGGTCGGCGTGAAACGCCACC
This sequence comes from Gemmatimonadota bacterium, assembly GCA_039592635.1. Taxonomy (GTDB): domain Bacteria; phylum Gemmatimonadota; class Gemmatimonadetes; order Palauibacterales; family Palauibacteraceae; genus Benthicola. The sequence continues at coordinate 1,788 of JBDHBK010000220.1, read as the reverse complement.
GCTATTCAGGCAACACGATGTAGTCGGAGATGTTCTGAACGTCCGTGATCGGGCCCCCATCGCATGTATTTGCAGGGACGGTGGTTATGTCTCCAGGTGTCAATGCGTAGGTGACGGATACGCCTTCAAGGTCTCCATTGCCGATGTACGTTCCTGAAATGTCCCAGACGAACCGCTTCGCCGTGGCCGTCCAGTCCTCGGTATAGGAGCCAGTGAAAGCGTCCGGCTCCATAACCAGCGACCCCCAGCTGGTGCCAAAACCGCTCTTGATCTTCAGGTCGTAGTTCATGACCAGCGTTTCCCAGCCTGTGGTGTATGGGCTGTCCGTGACGTTGCGATACAGCATCACGGCATCCCGCAAGTGTGCGTACCTGTCGTCCTCGGTGTAGACCCCCGGGTCGAGCATCCCGCACATGGCTGAGAACCCCGAGTACGCCTCTCCGCCCGGCGAGGCCGGGTCCAGCGTGTCTGCCGCAGACTTTCGTGCTCTTGCGGGGCAACCGGATAAGCCCAACACCTCACCAACAGGTCACGGCCAGCAGAGTTGCCCAGATCACCGCCCCGAACACCACGCCCAGCCCTATTCCACGTATCGCGTCCAGATCATCTTCCCGGTGCATCGGCCACCTCCGTCGCGGTGCGGCCCGCCCCGCTCCTGACATTTCAGACGATTCTTGGAAAGAGCCCTGCGTGTCGCCCAGGTTGCGTGAGGTGGGACAAGAACCAGGATAGCGAGGTACCTCATCGGGGCGCGCACGGCGGCCTCCTCCTCTACCGCAAGGCCCGCCCTGCTACCTACAATATAAACGATTCCCGAGAATGCGCCCGCCAGGGCGAAGCCCACTGGTCCTCGATGAAACAGGAATCATTGCTGGCGTCCGGCACAGGCCCTTCGGCTCGTGCCTTGCCAAAAAAAAAAGGGGCCGCTCCGAATCCCGGAGCGGCCCCTCTTCGCCAGACTTCAGTCCGAAGTCAGGAAACCTGTACGACGTTCTCCGCGGCCGGGCCCTTTTCGCCCATCGTCACGTCGAACTCGACGGTGTCTCCCTCGTTCAGCGTCTTGAAGCCGTCAGCCTGGATGGCGGAATGATGGACAAAACAGTCCTTGCTTCCGTCTTCCGGCGTGATGAATCCAAAACCCTTGTCCGGGTTGAACCACTTAACTGTTCCCTTGGTACGCATGTTGTCCTGCTCCTGATGTTGGTGTTGCCAAGGTCGGAGTCCGGACAATCCGTACCAACCGACTGATTGACACTCTCGCGGAATCTCCCCCCGCGCGGGGTCGTTCAAAAAAACTATAAAAAAAGGGCGACCTCAGTAAACAGGCCCCCCAAACCACGTTTGTGACTGTAGCCCGCAATTATCGGCGCCTTGCCGAACCACGTGAATATCGTCGAAAGTGAGTCCACAGTCAAGTCTGTGATGACCTGGCCAGCCCAAGACCACCCCAAGGGAGTCGATCCGCCAGGGTGGAGAGTGCCGCGCAAGGTCGACCCTGCGCGATCACCACGCCTGGCTGGCGATGCGCCCCCACGCACAGGCAACGAATCGCCCGTGATGCGAGAAAGAAAGGTCGACGGGTAGCCGCTGCCCGCGCCAGGTTACACTGGGTACACGTTTGGCCGCTGCCGCGATGACGATGTCGGAAGGCACTACCGAGAGGGCGGAAGCGATGGCCGAGCGCGCAAGCTTCCTCACGCGTGCACTGGCCTCCAGGCCAGGGATGCGGCGCGCGGCTTCGCGACCCATGGACCTCAACTGCCAGTTGGCCCTTGCCACGCCCGAACC
>JBDHBK010000219.1:0-4477 GCA_039592635.1 Gemmatimonadota bacterium | reverse complement strand
TATCAGCCGGCGGACTCTTTACCGGAAACTGAAGCGATACCGTGAGCAGGGGATACTGCCCGAGCCCCATCACGTGGCCCTGCGTCTCTGATCCGCGGGTCTCCGATCGCCGGAGCCGGCGATCCGGGCTGGATGTGAGAGGGGCGCCTTCGGGGGCCCCTCTCCTTCTACCGTGGCTTGCCGTCGAAGGCGAGTGAACTAGCCGATCCAGCCGCTTCTCTGCTCCGGCTCTCTTCCGTGCGGCATCCACAGCGTGAAAATGGCCCCTTCCCCGGGCCTCGACTCCAGGGTCAGATCGCCCCCCATGTACTCCGCCAGCCGGCGCGACAGGGTGAGGCCGATGCCAACCCCTCCTCGCTTCCTTCTTCCTGAACCGCCCTTTTCGTACTCGCCGAAGATCCTCTCCTGGTCCGCCTCGGGAACTCCCGGACCCTGGTCGGCCACGCTGATGGCCAGCCAGCGCTCAGCCTGGCCGGCGCCCTCAGGACCCTCACGGCTGAGGTCAGCTGCGATGCGTATATCGGTCCCCTCGGGCGAGTACTTGATCGCGTTGCTCAGCAGGTTCGTCATGATCTGCAGAACTCGATCGGGATCGGCCACCATGCGCAGATTGCCTCGATTTCGCTTCAGGCGGAGCCGCATCTTCTTCTGCTCCGCCTCCAGGTGGATGCCGTCCATGGTCGCCTGCAGCAGGTCGTTGACCACGATCATCCGGGGCCACGTTTCGAGCCGGCCCTGGGACAGGCTCTCCAGATCGAGCACGTCCTGCACCAGGCGCATGGCGTGCTCACTGCCCCGACGAATCTTCTCCGGTATGTCGCGGGCCTCGCCCGTCGTCTCCATGAGAAGCCTCTCGGACCACATCAACACGCCACTGCAGGCGTTGCGCAGGTCGTGGTTCACGAAAGCGTAAAACCGGTCGCGCTGTTGTTGCGTCTGTCGCAGTTCGTCGAGGAGTCGCTGCAGGGTCTTGAACTGGCGGGCGTTCTCGATCGAGACCGCTGCCTGGGCAGCCAGCATGCTGACGATCGTCTCATCACGCTCCGTGAACGCCTCGCCCTCGTCCTTGTTGGTCAGGTACAGGTTCCCGTAGGCGCGATCGCCGATGCGGATCGGGACGCCGAGAAACGACGTCATCCCGGGGTGCGTCCCCGGCATCCCGGCGGACCTCGGGTCGGAGGACATGTCGTGGACGCGGATCGGGGTCTTCGAGTGCGTGACCGCTCCCAGCAACCCCATGCCTTTCGGAGGACCGCCCATCCTCTCTCTCTGGCCGGCGTCGAGGCCACTCGTAATGAACAGCTCGAGCTCATCACCGTCAGGAGTCAGGACCCCGAGCGCTCCGTATGCCGCACTCGTGAGATCCCGGGCCCGATCGGCCACAGTCTGCAGGACCGCATCCAACTCGAGGTCCGACGCGACGGCCACTTCCCCCGCGTGCAGATCCTGCAGGAGCTTGATGTGATCTTCACTCTCCGCCCGCAGGGTATCGGACCGCTCCGCCCTGGCCGTTTCGGCTTCCAGAAGACGAGCGTTCTGGATGGCCAGTCCCGCGAGGTGGCCGAAGGCGTAAAGCGAATCGGCATCCTCCTGGACGAACCCCGGCGGGGTCGCCCGACCGACCACGACCAGGCTGCCGAGCGCTCCCGAGCGCTCGCGAAGGGGAACTGCCAGGACCGCTAACGATTGGCCCGCGGCGACGTCCATGGATTCATGAAACGGGTGATCGGACATGTCGTTGTCGATGACCGCCCGGTCTTCTTGGATCGCGCGCTCGCTGAGGTTGCCCTCTATGGGGTAGCGCGCTCCCACGATCCCCTGCAGCGAACCGCTGGCTCCCGCGACCAGGAGTGCCCGGGAATCGGCTTCCAGGAAGGTGACGGCCGCCCCGGCGCCGTCGAACAGGTGCTGCGTGCGCTGCGTGACGATGGACAGGATGCCCTGGAGGTCCTTCGCCTCCAGGATCGCACTGCCCGTCTCGCAAAGGCCGCTGAGACGAGACGCCATGTCGCCGGACTTCGTGCTGCCCTTGCTACCCATTCAGCTCGTGGGCTGGGGGGAACGAGCGGGCGTGTGTACGCCCGTGCGGCCTGCGCATTCTTCAGGCGCGGGCCGAGAGGTCAGCCCGCGCGTGAGACAATATTTCACATGGGGATGGGGGCCGCCAGAGTCCGGTGGGACAAGATGGCGGCCCGGTAGGTCAGGAGAACGACCGCGGCCGACCCAGGATTTCGCCGTATACGATCGCACGCGCGGCGAGGGGCAGAGATTCGAGCCTTGCCAGCCCCGACGGAGGGGCGGCCCTGGAGCTTCTCCCGGCCTTCGCGTCCGCAGCGGCCTCCCGGACGGCCGTCGCCCGCTCAGCCTCCTCGACCTGGTGTTCGGCCTCACGTCTTATCGCGGCGTCTGACGGACGCCGCTCAGAGACGCGGCGCGGCGCCTCCCGGACATGAGGTACCGACACCGGCGCACTTGCCTCGAAGCCGGGGCGTCGGGCGGGAGTCGCACTGGAGGCTTGCGCCGGATCCAGCATGCGCGCGATATCGGCGAACGCTTCCCTGCGCTGCCGGGAGGCCTCCCGTCGGCTGGAGCTGGAAGCGCGACCCACTCGTGTCCTCGACGCCGCGGGTACTGACCCGGACGCCGCGCGTTCGGGGTCACTCTTCCCCGCCGACAGTCCCTGCTTGGCCTCCCAACGCTGCAGCGCCTCCAACGCCCGCTGTTGCGACTCGACGGTCTTCTGGCGGGCCGTACCGGGAATGTCGATCGGCCCGCCCAGCGGCTCACTCTCGTAGGGATCCTGCCCCGGGACTCGCCGCTGCGTCCCGGCTACGCCCTTGAAGATCCAGAAGAGCACGACCGCGATGATGACGAAGACCTGTTCCATTTCAGATCTCCCCGTCGTCTCCCGTACCGGCGATGGAGTCCCGCATGCGCGTATCCGACTCCACGTTCCGGAACTTCATGTAATCCATCACCCCGAGCTTCCCGGCGCGGAACGCTTCGGCCATGGCGAGCGGCACCTCGGCTTCGGCCTTGACCACCTCCGCGCGCATCTCCTCCACGCGAGCCCTGTTCTCCTGCTCGTGCGCCACCGCGAGGGCCCGCCGCTCCTCGGCCTTGGCCTGGGCGATCTGCTTGTCCGCTTCTGCCTGGTCGATCTGCAGCTCGGCGCCAATGTTCTTTCCGACGTCCACGTCCGCGATGTCGATCGACAGGATCTCGAACGCGGTGCCGCTGTCCAGCCCCTTGGCCAGGACCGTCTTCGAAATGGCGTCCGGATTCTCCAGCACGGCCTTGTGCGAGTCGGCCGAACCGATGGTGCTGACGATACCCTCACCGACCCGGGCCAGGATCGTCTCTTCCCCGGCTCCACCGACGAGGCGGTTGATGTTAGCCCTGATGGTGACGCGGGCGACCGCGATCAACTGAATCCCGTCCTTGGCCATGGCCGCGACTCGTGGCGTCTGGATGACCTTCGGATTCACCGACACCTGGACGGCCTCGAGCACGTCACGGCCGGCGAGGTCGATCGCCGCGGCCTGTTCGAACCCCAGCGCAATATTCGCCTTGTCGGCCGAGATCAATGCGTTGCCGACCCGCGCCACGTCACCGCCGGCCAGGTAGTGAGCCTCGAGTTCGTTCACGTCCAGCGAGATACCCGCTTTGGTGGCGGCAATCAGGGGGCGGATGATTCCGGCCGGGTTTACCTTCCGAAGCCTCATACCCACAAGGCTCCCCAATCCAACGCGGACGCCGCTTGCGAAAGCCTCGATCCACAGGCGAACCGGCACCGCCCAGGTGATCACCATTATGAGGAAGAATCCGAGGAATACGGCGAGTATCGCCCCCACGGCCGTGGTCTCATTCATAGCATCATCTCCCGTTATTAATGGCCCGCCGAGTCGTGGAACCGGGCCAGCGTCAGTAGTCTCTCTCCGTGTTACCTACCCGTCAGAGCCGCGATTCATCGCAGCTCTCAACCACTCCTCAGGCGGGCTTGCCGTCGTGCGGGGGCTCAGCCCCTTCATCGGCGGGCTCCGCCTTCCGAACCACGTGCCGGTAGCTTTCGGCCCGCAGTACGACGACCGAGTCCCCCTTCTCCACCCAGGGACCTTCGGTCACCACGTCGATCCGCTCGCCGTCGATCGAGGCGGTCCCCGAAGGACGCAGATCGGTCAGGGCCTCGCCGATACGTCCCTCGAGGTCAGGCCGATCCGGAGCCGACAGGTAGCCGGCCTCCTGCGTGGTCGCCCGGTCGAGTAACACGCCCGACATCGCGCGGCTGAAGGGAAGGTGTCTGAGGGCGGCATATGCCAACGCGCCGACCACCAGAATCGATACCGCGATGATCCCTAGTGCGCTGATCACTTCTGACACGGTCGGATAACTCCCTAGCATGCTCAACATGAGGGCGGTCATTACGGTCACACCGCCAGCGAGCCCGGCCACACCGAATCCGGGAATCACGAACACC
>JBDHBK010000218.1:0-7172 GCA_039592635.1 Gemmatimonadota bacterium | reverse complement strand
CATGAGCTCTTTGCCCAGCTCAATCGAGCGGGGAGAGCCGTAGGGCTCGCCGAGCCGCACCAGCATGTCGGCCCAGCCCATGATCCCGAGGCCGATGCGCCGGATGTTCTTCGAAAGCTCATCGATCGCCGGAAGGGGGTACTGGTTGGCGTCGATCACGTTGTCGAGAAAATGCGTGGCCTTGTGGACGGCCGTCCGCAGGCCATCCCAGTTGATCCGCTCGTCTTCGACGAACGCGCCGACGTTGACCGAGCCCAGGTTGCACACGTCGTACGGCAGCAGGGGCTGCTCACCACACGGGTTCGTGGCCTCGTAGGAGCCCATGTGCGGTACCGGGTTGTAACGATTGGCTTCGTCGATGAAGAAGACGCCCGGCTCGCCGTTCCGCCACGCCCCGTAGACGATCTTGTCGAACACTTCGCGCGCGTCGAGCTGAGCCACCGGCTCTCCACTGCGCGGGTTCTTAAGGTCGTACGTCGCGCCGCGGGCCAGCGCCGCCATGAACTCTTCCGTGATGGCCACGGAGATGTTGAAGTTCGTTATCTTGTTCTTGTCTTCCTTGCAGTCGATGAACCCGAGGATGTCGGGGTGATCGACCCGCAGGATCCCCATGTTGGCTCCCCGCCGGGTGCCGCCCTGCTTCACGGCCTCGGTCGAGGCGTCGTACACCTCCATGAAGCTCACCGGACCACTCGCGACGCCCATCGAGGACTTCACCACGTCGCCGGTCGGCCGCAGGCGGCTGAATCCGAAGCCCGTGCCGCCGCCGGACTGATGGATCAGGGCCATGTCGCGAAGGGTCTCGTAGATCCCGTTCAGCGAGTCCGGGACCGGAAGGACGAAGCACGCGCTCAGCTGCCCGAGGGGACGTCCCGCGTTCATCAGGGTGGGGCTGTTCGGCTCGAACTCGCCGACCGCCATCATTTCGTAGAACTCGCGCGCCGTTTCCATCACGTGCGAGGGAGAGGCACCGTACTGCGAGTCGACCGAGGCGATGACCCGGGCTACCCGCCAGAACATGTCGGTGGGGGTCTCGATCGGCTCGAGATCCTCGTTCTTCTTCAGGTAGCGCTTGGCCAGAACCGTGTGGGCGTTGTCGGTGAGCCGGGGTTCTGGTAGATCCGCCGGCGGAGTTTCGAGGTCCACGGTTTGAGTCTCGACGTCATCGTCTGTACGGATCGCGGTGTCCGGTCGGTGCATCAGGGCGCCTCTTGTCTTGTCTCGGGTTCCGGACTGTCGTTCGTCACTTATATTTTCTATCCCGGCCCCAGGGCCAGGTGGTCTATTCCGGCACTCCGTCCCGCTTGTCGCCTCTGTTTTAGGGGCGACGATTCCCCCGAGGGTGACGAACACCCTAAAGACACCGCACCCGTTGATGTTGAGTCGTTTTTCGCGGACCGGGCGGGACAAGCTCGGTCTAGCTGAACGGCGAAGACGCCGTTTGCACACCCCCAATATGTTGGGGTGCACCAAGAATAGAAACCCTATATGTGGTGGTCAAGGGCTGGAATTGTAACAGCGACTGAATTCGTTATGGATGGCGGATTTATGCGGTTCCCGGCTTAGCGCCCGGCGCGTCTCGGCGACCAGATCGTTCGCACCCGACCCAGCGACCCGACCGATGCCCTTCCTTGAGCTCCCGGTAGTGCTCCACGGTGAGGCGCACGCGGCGGCGAAGCTCGTCGTCCACGGACCGGACCACGCGCCCGGGCACCCCAACCACGAGGCTGCCGGGAGGCACCCGCATGCCCTCGCGGACCACGGCGCCGGCGCCGATCACGCTTCCCGCCCCGATCACCGCGTTCGAGAGAACGATGGCCCCCATGCCGATCAGACAGTCGTCCTCGATGTCGCAACCGTGGATGATGGCCCGGTGCCCGATTCCGACCCGGTCACCGACGTGACACGGCCGGTCGATGTCCACGTGCACCATCGTGAGGTCCTGCACGTTGCTCTCCGCCCCAATGTGGATCGGCGCGATGTCACCGCGAAGTACGCACTGAAACCACACGCTGGAATCCGGTCCGAGGGTCACATCGCCGGTCACGTCGGCGGTCGGCGCGATCCAGGCGGTGCGATGTACGGTCGGCCCGGCGGCGGTCCGGTAGTCCGCCGTCATTTGCCGGCTCCGGCCGCGGAAGGCGCTCCGGAAGCCTGCAGCGCCTCGGCCAGAAAATCGCGGATCCCCTCGAGCACGCCGCGGGCGTAACGGGCCTGGAACTCGGGGTCCTTCAGCGCCGCCTCCTGGTCGGGCATCATCATGAACGCGCCCTCGGTCAGGATCGACGGCATCCACGCCATGCGGCACACCGCCAGGTTGCCCCAGTACACGCCGAGGTCCCGCAGACGCATCGAGTCCAGCATGCCCTCCTGAACGGTCGTGGCCAGGTGGCGTGAGTGCGGATGGTAGTAGTAGGTGCTGGTGCCCTCGCGCCCGAACGGCCTGACTCCGTCCGGAAGCGCGTTGTTGTGGATCGAGACGTACAGCTCGGCTCCGGCTTCGATCGCCGCGGTGGTCCTCTCGTACAAACCCATCGGCAGGGTGTCGCGGCGGATCAGGATCGGCTGGGCGCCCGAGTCCTCGAGCATTCTCTCGAGGGCGAGGGCGATACCCAGGTTGGCGTGCCCCTCGTAGTAGCCGGAGGGACCCGTGGCCCCGGCTCCCGGGTGCCCGGGGTCGATGGCGATCTTCCTCCCGGCCAGCGGATTGAGGGGATCGATCCGAGGCATGCGGCGAATCTCGAGCACCAGTTGGGCACGGTCACCGTCCAGGGCTCGATACGTCGTCCGGAAACCCCAGACAGGCTCGGACAGCGTCACCGTCAGCCTGTATCGATTGCCCGGGAGCTGCGCCCAGCGGACATCCTGGACGGCCCGGCTTCCGGCGCCCTGCGCGACCCGGTCGGTGTGGCCGATCGCGCCGAACAGGGTCAGCTCGATCGTCCTTCCGTCGGGTTCATCCACCTGGAGCGGGAGGGCGGCGGAGAGCGGAATGTTGAGCTCGATGCGGTCCGCCCGTACGTGGAACCGCAGGTCTCCGACCAGGCTGCGGGGCGGTGCCGCGTTCGCCCCTGCCGGGCGCGTGTCGTCCTCTCCTACCCATGCGTGGAGGTCGGGGGCCAGCCGGATTCGCAGGCGGTCGTCGGCCTTGCCGTCAACCTCGGCGCGCGTGCCCACCGGAAAACGCCACCGGTACGGACCGAAGGGAGACGGGCGCCCGATCACGACGCCGTTGGTCCCGCTGATGGAATCGGGCAACTCCACCAGTTCGACGATCGGCAGGGCCTTCGGATCGAGAAGCCGAAGCGGATACTCGAAATCACGCCGGTTCTCGACCGTGCCATCCGACAGCACGAAGCTGACCGCCAGCGGAACCGTCTCCCCCAACCAGTCGCACGCGTCGGCCGTGCACGCCGCGGTGTGGATCTCGGCGGCCTGGAGTCGGGCCATGTACCAACCGGGGACCGCCCCCTCGATCATCGGCACCCGGCCCGACCGTGCGGATAGCGTCGCCTGCATTCCCGGAGCGCCCCTGAACGACAGGGTCAGCTCCTCGTCCGGCAACGCCCAGCGGTCCTCGGGGACGATCACCGATAAGGAGTCGATCCACGGCGTCCCAGGCTCACCCTCGAAGGGGACGGAAGGAAGCAGGATCGGGTGACTCAACGTGTCGACCTGGTCGCCTCGCCGCGCAATGAGCTGGTAGTACGCGGTGTCGCCGGCTGTGGCGCGCGGTACCGGCAGCCAGGCGAGAAACGTCCCGTTGGGCTCCACCTCCACGAACTCCCCGTCGATGATCAGCGTCGCATCGCCCGTGCGTACCGTACCGTGGATGAAGTTCGTATCCGACACCGCGATCCGCTGGAGCGAGTCCGGATACTCGACATACAGGTCCAGCGGGCCGGTGACCGGTGGAATCGGAGGCAGCGTGCTCTCGATCACACCGGCGGGGGCAGCGCTCGGCTGCCCTCCGGTGCTGGCGCATCCGCCAGCGATGAGAACGACGGCGGCAAACGTGAGCGGCGCGATCACAGTTCCAGGACGGCAGAGGAAGGTGTTCATTTCGATTCGGGTATCCGTCAGTGTTCAGACGAAGCGGCCACCGCCGCGACGTGTCGTTTGCCCAGGGTCCGCAGCCCGACCAGGCCCGCGGCGAAAAGAAGCGTCGATCCGACAGCCAGGCCGGGCTCGACCAGCATGGCGCCGCCGATCGCGAACATCCCGCCGAACAGGGTGGCCGTGGCCGCCGCCGTCCGGACCAGATCGTGGCGCAGCAACGTAACCGGTTCGAGTCCGGTTCGCGCGCGAACCGCTCTCCAGCCGGAACCACCCGGCCTGACCCTCCGGTAGAACGCGTCGCCTCGGGTTTGGTCAGGTACATCACGGGAATCCACACGGCGGCCGTGCCGAACGCGGTCACCGTGAGGCGGAGACCGAAGCCCATGCCGCCCCACATCGGAAGATAGGTGGCCAGCGCGATCCCGAACCCCGCCAGCATCGAGGCCAGCTCGGCGGAAGCGTTCACCCGCCACCAGAACCAGCGAAGTATCAGGACAGCGCCCGGCCCTGTTCCGATGGCAATCATGAATCGGAACACGGTTCCGATGTCCTGCGCGAAGAAAGCCGCCGCTCCGGCGAACGCGACCATACCCACGGACGCGATCCGGCCCACGGCCACCAGTCGCTTCTGGCTCGCGTCCGGGTTTATGAACCGGGCGTAGAGGTCGTTCACCAGGTAGCTGGCGCCCCAGTTGATCTGCGTGGACACCGTCGACATGAACGCGGCCACGAAAGAGGCCACCACCAGGCCGAGCGCCCCGACCGGAAGGTACTCGAGCATCAGCAGCGGGTAACCCATCTCCGGGTCTTCGAGGTTCGGGAACACGACGATCGCCACCAGCGCCACCAGGATCCACGGCCACGCCCGCACCACGTAGTGCAGGATGTTGAACAGCCAGGCCGCCTTCTCTGCGTCTTCCTCGGTGCGGGATGCCGACATGCGCTGCACGAACTCGCCGCCCCCGTCGGAGCGGCGCCACGCCCACCACTGGATCCCCAGATATGCCAGGAACGTGCCCATCGGGAGGTCCGGCGAGCCTGGACGCGGGACCATTCGCAGGGCATCCGAGCGTCCGATGTCAGCCAGTTGTCGCTTGAGCTCCATCACTCCGCCCACGTCGGCGATCGCGAACCCCGCCACCAGCAGCGCACCGATCATGGCCAGCGCGAACTGGAAGAAGTCCGTGGCCACGACACCCCACAAGCCCGCCAGGCCTGCGTACACGAGTACGAAGACGGACAGCGCCACCACGATCCACAGACGCTGGTCGCCAGGCAGGGCTTCTCCCACCCCACCGAACAGCCCCAGCGCCTCGATCACCTTACGCATCGCCAGCATCACGTAGCCGATGGCGATGCAGTTGATGGGCACGGCGAACAGGAACGCACGGGTGGCTCGGAGTACGGTCGCGGGCTTCCCCCCGTACCGGATTTCCGTCAGCTCGGCGTCGGTCACGACCTCGGCGCGACGCCAGAGTCGGGCGAAGATGTAAATCAGCAGGAGGTGCGAAAGAGCGAACGCCCACCACTCCCAGTTCCCCGCTATTCCACGGCGTGCCACCACCCCGGTGACATAGAGAGGGGTATCGACGCTGAAGGTGGTGGCGGCCATCGACGTGCCGGCGAGCCACCACGGGAGGGCCCGGCCGCCGACGAAGAAATCCACCACCCCACCGCTGGCCCGGCGAGAGAGCCAAAGGCCGACCGCCAGGGTGCCGACCAGGTACACGCCGACGATGGCCCAATCAAGAGGAGCCATCGGGCCTCCCGCTCAACTCGCCGCCCCGCGCGCCAGGTCGTCCAGTCTCCAGGCGGCCGCCGGCTCCATGGCCGGCTCGGTGGCCCAGGCGCACAGGCCGGGAGCCCCAAGGTCCGCCAGAAGGCGGGGGTGCCCGAACACGACCGGGTAGGCGCGCCCGCCTGCGAGTATGCCCTCGAGAGCGGCGCGGGCGGTGAGTGTCAGGTCGGCCGTGCCCTTCCAGGCCTGCGGGGTCGAGGCCACAAGCACGAGGGTCGGCGCTTCAGCCTCCGCCGGTCCCTGTGGGAGCACGTTCCAGCCCCTGGCCTTGAGCGCCTCGCGAAACAACAGGCCGAACGGCACCCGGGACGGCTCTTCCCTGTCATCCCATATCGTGGCCACGCGGACGGGGCGGGACTGAAGCAGCCACGGCGGCACGCGGCCCCCGATCTCGGTCGCACAGGCCGTAGCGATCGTGATCGCGGCCCCGTCCAGGTCGTCGGGCACATCGACCGCCGCTCGGTCGGGGGTCGGAAACCGCTCCAGCGCCCGCTCCCCCCGCGCGAGGGACGCCGTCAGCCGGCCGGCAACGGCCTCAGACACAGCCGCCGCCTTCTCCACCGCCGCGATCGCCTCGGCCAGGTCCGGCGGATACAGCAGCACGTCGCACCCGGCAGACAGCGCGGCCACCTCGGGAGACAGTGCTTCTGCCTGCTCTCGCACACCGCTCATGTTGAGAGCATCGGTGAGCACGAGGCCCTCGAAGCCCATCTCTCCCCGCAGCAGGTCCACCAGGATCGCGGACTCGAGAGTGGCCGGGCCATCGGCGCCGAGCGCCGGATAAGCCACGTGCGCGGACATCACGCAGGCGACTTCGCCGGCCACGGCCCGAAAGGGCGCCAGGTCAGCCTCCAGCGTCTCGCGCGATGCGTCCACCACGGGCAGTTCAGCGTGTGAGTCGGCGATGGTGCGACCGTGTCCCGGGAAATGCTTCGCGCAGGCTGCGACCCCCTCGGCCTGGCAGGCCGCGATCCACGCGCGCCCGAGAGACGCTACCCGCGCGGGATCGGGCCCGAAGCTGCGGGTGCCCACGATCGGATTCGCCGCCTCGACATCCAGGTCGAGCACCGGCGCAAGGGCCAGGTTGAGCCCCAGTGCGCTGGCCTCGAGAGCCGTTGATCGCGCCGCGACCCGCACGGCCTCCTCGGCCGCCGGGTGGTGAGCCAGGGCGCCGGGCGGAGGAAAGGTGGTCAACCCCCGCAGGTGCTGGCCTGCGCCCCGCTCCAGGTCCGCCGCCAGCCACAGCGGCCGGTCCGCGGAGACCAGGATCTCTCCAGCCAGCAGGCCCGCCGCATCGGCGTCCGCGCCGAAGAAG
>JBDHBK010000217.1:0-4493 GCA_039592635.1 Gemmatimonadota bacterium | reverse complement strand
CACCCAGCCGCGACTCGAGGTGACGGTCGCCGAGCTGGCTCTCCGGCAGGCGGAGCAGAACTACGCGCTGGCGATCTATGACTACCTGGTGGCCCAGGCCCAGCTTGACCTGGCGGTGGGCGTTGTCCCCGCCGTGGACCCGGTGGTGGAAGCGATGATCGAGGGCGACATAAGGCCCGCGGACAGGGTGGATCCGGACGCCGTCGGCGGTCCGGCCTCCAACGACGACAGGGAAGGCGACCGATGAGGGTGACGCGAGCCATGCGAATAGATCGAAGGACAGGACTCGTCGTGAAGGCGGCAGCGCTGCTGGCGCTCGCCGGCACAGGCTGTGGTTCACCGGAGGCCGCTGGGAACGAGGACGCGGCCGGAGGCGAGACGTCCTATGTAAAGACGGTGAACGTCGAGGTGCTCAGCATTGAGGCAGCGGAGTTCACCTCGTACATACGACTCACCGCCGCCGTCGAGGCTTACAAGGACGTGGTCGTGAGTTCACAGGAGAGCGGAGTGATCGAGCGCATCATCGCGGACAAGGGATCCAGGGTGCGCGCCGGCCAGCCGATCGCGAAGATCGACGACGAGATCCTCGCCGCCCAGGTCGACGAGTCCCGGGCCTCGGCCTCTCTTGCCGGGGAGCGCTACGAGCGGCAGCGGCAGTTGTGGGAGGACGAGGGCATCGGAAGCGAGATCGCATTCCTGCAGACCAAGTTCGAGGCCCAGTCCGCGGACGCGCGCCTCGCCTTCCTCGAAGCGCGCCTCGCCCGGCACACCATCAAGTCGCCCATCACGGGACTGCTCGACGACCGGTACGTGGATGTCGGAGAGATCGTTGCCCCCGGCACTCCCGTAGCCCGGGTGCTCACCATCGACCGCCTCAAAGTGGTAGGGGGAGTCCCCGAGCGTTTCGGTCCATACGTGAGTGAGGGCGGCTCTGCCGTCCTCGATTTCGACGTGCTGCCAGGAGCCTCGATCGAGGGGACGATCGCTTTCGTTGGCGCCGCGGTGGACCCACAGAATCGAACGTTCCCCATCGAGATCCTGCTCGATAACCCGGAGGGGCGTCTGAAGCCGCAGATGGTGGCCAATGTACGTGTCGCGACAGAGCAACTGCAGGGCGTGATCGTGGTTCCGCAGGATGTGGTCATGCGCACCGAGGACGGATACCAGGTATTCGTGGTGGCCGACGGCTCGGGCGAAACGCTGGCCGAGGCGCGGGCCGTGGCTCTCGGACCGAGCTTCGAGAACGAGGTGGTGATCGCGAGCGGCCTTGCCGTGGGCGATCGACTGATCGTCACGGGTCACCAGATGGTGGACGCCGGAGACCGTGTGCGGGAAGTGAGTGAGGAGGGCGGGCAATGAGCTGGTTCCGAGACTTGTGGCTCCGCTCACGCAGCCGGCACCGCGACAGGGACCGGCTGGCGGCGGGGAGCGCCGCCGACAGGCTGTTCGAGCGCCGAGACCCGCTCAAGGACGACCTCGGTCGGTACAAGACGTTCTGGCTGACCGATTTCGCGGTCGACCATCCGATCAGTGTACTCACGTTGCTCGCCCTGATCGTGATGGGGGGACTGTACTCGTATTTGACGGTGCCGAAGGAGGCCTCACCCGACATCACGGTTCCGTTAGTAGCCGTAAGCACGTTCTACTCGGGCGTCGCCCCGGAGGACATCGAGACGCTGATCACGCGGCCTCTCGAGGAGGAGCTCAACAAGATCTCCGACATCAAGACGCTCACGTCACAGTCGGTGGAGAGCGTCTCCAGCATCACGGCCGAGTTCGAAGCCGGGATGGACATGACGGAGGCCCTGCAGCTGGTGCGCGAGAAGGTGGATATCGCGAAGCCGGAGCTGCCCGCTGCGGCGGAGGAGCCTGCGATCCTGGAGTTCAATTTCTCCGAGTTTCCGATCATGCAGGTCAACGTGTCCGGCGAATACAGCCTGGTGCGGCTGAAGGAGCTCGCCGAAGACATCCAGGAGGAGATCGAGCAGATCCCTTCGGTGCTCAGCGTCCAGCTGTCCGGGGGACTCGAGCGCGAGGTAAAGGTCGACGTCGACCTTGGGAAGCTGAAGTTCTACGGGGTCACCTTCACCGACGTCATCGAAGCGATCACGTTCGAGAACGTCACGGTCCCCGGTGGCACGATCGACGTCGGCGACGTGAAGTACCTGGTCCGCGTACCGGGCGAGTACCAGGATACTGAGCTGCTCGAAGACATCGTGGTGGAAGTGGTAGGAGGTCAGCCCATCTACGTGCGGGATGTGGCGACCGTGGACTTCGGGTTCAAGGAACGGGAGAGCTACGCACGCCTGAACGGCAATTCTGTCGTCACCCTGAGCGTCAGCAAGCGCACGGGCGAGAACATTATCGAGACATCGGATGCGGTCAGGGCGGTGCTCGCGGAGATGGAATCTGACTTTCCGCCCACCACGCACGTCAGCATCACGTCCGATTCGGCCAAGTACGTCCGCAGCATGGTCAGCAACCTGGAGAACAACATCATCTCCGGCCTGATCCTGGTCGTATCAGTACTGTTGTTCGTGCTCGGGGTGAGGAATGCCTCGTTCGTGGGCGTGGCGATTCCGCTGTCGATGTTTCTCTCGTTCAGCGTGACGCAGATCCTCGGCTTCACCATGAACATGGTCGTCCTGTTTTCGCTCATCCTTGCCCTGGGAATGCTGGTGGACAACGCGATCGTGGTGGTGGAGAACATCTACCGTTTTCGCGAAGAGGGCTTTGACAGGAAGACGGCCTCCAAGCTCGCGACCGCCGAGGTCGCGATGCCCGTGATCGCCGCCACCGCGACGACTCTCGCCGCCTTCGCGCCGATGGCGTTCTGGCCCGGGATCACCGGCGAGTTCATGAGCTACCTGCCCAAGACGCTCATGATCACACTGTCAGCGTCGCTTCTGGTTGGCCTTGTGATCAATCCCACCCTGTGCTCGCTGTTCATGCGGATGGAGGGCGAGCCCCGACCGCACCTGACGCGCGAGTTCAAGATCGGCGCCTGGGCGGTGGCGGGTCTTGTCGCGCTGGTCGTCTCGGGCGGACGGCCGCTTACTGCAGGGCTGCTCGCCGCAACGGTCGTCGGGCTCATCCTGCTCAACCGGTTCGTGCTCGACCCGGCGGGAAACTGGGTGCGGGAGCGGGCGCTACCCGCGGCCCTTCACTTCTACGAAGGGCGCCTGCGCTGGGCGCTGCGGCACCGGGTCATCATCATGGGCCAGGCCGCCGTCTTGTTCGTCGGGGTCATCACCCTGTTCGCCATGTTCAATCCGGGGATCGAGTTCTTCCCCGAGGACATCGCTCCCGACGACATATGGGTGCAGGTCGAGACTCCGGTGGGAACCCGTGCCGAAGTCACCGATGCCATCGTGCAGCGGATCGAGACGGAGCTCGGCGGAATCGACGGTCGCGCGGATTACGAATCGGTGGTGGCGACCACCGGCTCGAAGATCGCCGACTTCGGGAGCCAGACGGGGTCGCAGTACGCGACCGTGGCCATCAGCTTCGTCGACTTCGAGCTTCGGGAGCGGGACACGAACGAGACCCTCGAGGTCATGCGATCGGCCATCGGCGGAGAAGTGGCGGGCGCCACGATCACGGTGGACAAGCCGAACATGGGGCCGCCCACCGGTCGCCCGATCAACATCGAGATCATCGGAGAGGATTTCGAGACCCTGAAGGACCTCGGCGACCGGATGGTCGCCCTGCTCTCGAACGGGGCCGTCGCGCCGAAGCTGGAAGGACTCCAGAGCGACCTGGACGACGCCAGGCCCGAACTCAGGGTCGAAGTGGATCGTGAGAAGGCCGCCCTGTTCGGCGTCACCACGCTCGACATCGGGAGCACGGTTCGCAGCGCGATCAACGGAACCGAGGCTTCCGAGTTCCGGGACGGCGAGGAGGAGTACGACATCGTCGTGCGTCTGGCCGAGCGATATCGCTCCGACCTGTCATCGCTCAGCGAGCTGACGGTCGAGAGCGACATGGGAGATCCCGTGCCGCTGACGGCGATCGCGACCTGGCGTGTGGAGGAGGGCTTCAGCGGCATCAACCGCAAGGACATGGACCGGGTGGTCACCGTTTCTTCGGACGTGCGCGCCGGTTACAACGCCAACGCGGTCCTGGCCGAAGTCCAGACGACACTCGAGGACTTCCGCGCCCGGCTTCCAACGGGTTACCGCCTGAGCTACACGGGCCAGCAGCAGGAACAGCAGGAGTCGCAGGAGTTCCTGGTGAACGCTTTCCTGTGGGCGCTGTTCCTGATCGCTTTCATCCTGATTTCCCAGTTCGATTCAATTCTGAAGCCCGGGCTCATCCTCAGCACCGTGATGCTCTCCACGATCGGGGTCCTGATCGGTCTTCTCATATTTCGGATGCCGTTCGGCGTCATCATGAGTGGGGTCGGGGTGATCAGTCTGGCTGGAATCGTGGTCAACAACGCGATCGTGCTGATCGACTATATCCACGTGCTTCGCGATCGCGACGGCCTTGGC
>JBDHBK010000216.1:0-4516 GCA_039592635.1 Gemmatimonadota bacterium | reverse complement strand
GGGAGAAGGGCTTGCGTGGTCGCCAGGGCCCCAAAGAAGTTCACTTCGAACAACGCCCTAGCTTCATCCAGGTCCGCCAGCTCGATCGGGCCCGCCGCCGGCACTCCGGCGTTGTTCACCAGGGCGCGCAAGAACGTCCCGTCCAGCAGACGCTCGACCTCGCCCGCTGCCCGCGCGATAGACTCCGAGTCGGAAACGTCCATCAACACCGGCTCGATTCCCGCCTGCCGCAGGCGCACGGCGTCCTCTTTGCGCCGGACGGTACCGAGGCTGCGATAGCCCTTCCGAGCAAGCAGACGAGCGGCGTCGAAACCGATTCCCTTCGATGCTCCCGTCGTGAGCACGGCTTCCATGTTCGAATCCTCCGGGTGAGGGTAGCCAGCCCGGGAGTATGCTCTGATGCCGAACGGTGCGGCAAACGAAACCTGCGCTCGCGGTCATCGTACTACTACTCGGAGAATACGTGGGCAGGGCAGCCCCGGTCTCCGCTCATGAACAGGAGGAGCGATGAGGTACCTGAGAGGCATACTGGTAGCGGGCGTGGCGTGGTTCGCAGCCGGCTGCATGCAGTTTGACTATGGGATCACGCTCGAAGACGACCTGTCCGGCACAGCTGACGTCGATCTTGCCATCGACCTCGACCGGGTCGCCTACATGTCCGCCTACATACAGAACGCGTTCAGCGGCGAGGGAGGGGAACCTTCGGACGAGCAGATCCAGGAGGCCCGCGAGGAGATCCTGGCCGAGGTCGACGAGGACGAGGACTTCAGCGTGGAGTCCATGCGAGCCGAGATCGAGCCGGATCTTCCGGATGGCGTGGAGCTCGTCGACGCCAGTGTGAATCGCCAGGAGCTGCTCACGACCGTGAAGATGCGATTCGCCTTCGACCACGTGGACAAGCTGAAAGAGATCCGTCTAGACGATGATGACGAGGGCGACGACTCCGGCGCTCCCGTCGATGCCGAGCCATTCGAGAATCTCGAGATCGTCGAGGATGGGGACCGGATCATCATCCGGAGCGAACCCATCAACCCGATGGAGGAAATCGACGAGATGGGCGAGATGCCCTTCGTGTCGGAAGAGATGATCGAGAAGCTTCTGCAGGGTTTCGGAGTGACATTCAGCATCACCACGCCGTTCAAGGTCGAGGAGCACAACGCAACCCGGAAGGACGGGAAGACGCTGGTGTGGGAGTTCAACCTCGAGACCCTGAAGTCCGGCGAAGCGACCGGGATTTACGCGCAGTTGAAGCGCTGAGGAGCGACGCGATGGAAGCCAGGTCGCACGGAGAAGGGGGCAGGGCCGCGCTGGCGCGCGAGGCGCTGGAGCTGATCGCTGCCAGTCCGAGAGGCGTCCTGTGCACGCTTCTTCCCGAGGGCGGTGAGCCGTACGGTTCGCTGGTCGACATCCTGCCGCTCGAGGGCGGTGATGAGGTCCTGCTCCTCAGCGGACTGGCGGAGCACCGGAAGAATCTCGACGCGGACCCACGCGGATCGCTTCTAATCGGGCCCGCGATTGGTTCGCCCGACGCCCTGACGCAGCCGAGGGCCACGATCGTGGGCAGCGCCGAACGCGTGCAGGACCGGGCTGAGTTCCGGGACCTCTACCTCGCGGCGCACCCGGCCTCGGCTGCGTTCATCGACTTTCCGGATTTCGCCTTCTACCGCCTCCGCGCGGACAGGGTACGCTATATCGCGGGCTTCGGGCGCATGGGCTGGATACCGAAAGCCGCGTTCGTCGCACAGGATCCCGAGTAGGCACAAAGCCGGCTATCTGATGGAGGACACGTGTTCGATTTTGCGCTGCTGATTCCGCTCCTCGCGATCTTCTTCATATTCGGCGTGCCGATCATGGCAGTAGCGACGCACTTCGTTCTGAGGCCCATGGTCCGGGATGTCATTGGCGCGATTCATGGCAAGGCGCAGGCCGAGGCGGAGGACCTGACCAACCGGGTCGGCCGACTGGAGCAGGCGATCCTCGACCAGGGGACCCAGATCGATCGCCTGGTCGAGGCCGAATCGTTCCGCCGGCAGCTGGAGGCAGGCAGCCGGCGACCGGATTCGCCGTCTCTCGGCGGGTAGCAGCGCTCACATCCGAAGTCGTCCGAACACGCCTACCGTCCCGCCGTCGGCCGGCGACAGCACGGGGGCGATCGTGAGACGGGGCGCTTTCTGGCTGGCCGCGAGGTCTGCGTTGTAGCGGCGGACCTGGTTGTCGGCACCTGCGATGTCGTGGATCATGGAATAGGTAATCGCCCCAATGGCGACCAGGCTCACGATTCCAGCTACGGTGAAGCTGTCGTCGTCGAAGCCACAGTTGTCCGCCGAGCAGATCGCGGCTGTGATCCCGACGGTAGCCAGGCTGATCCCCAGCCGAACTGCGGTTCCTTTCCAACCGGCTCCTGAGTTTCCCGCGTACCAGTATCCGGTCGCTGGGCCGAAGTAGATGCCGTACGACACCAATGCGAGTCCGAGGCTCGAGGCACCGCCGTCGTCGCCCGAATTAGCGAGAATGATCCCAAGGGTGATCGGGACGGCCGTCCCGGCGAGCGACAGCAGGGTCGCGGTGCTCTCCGACTTCAACCCCGCGATCTCCCTGGCCTCGGCCGCCACCCCGGAAGCCAGCATCGAGTCCTGGGCGCGTGCCGTCGCAGGGATGAGGAACGCGTTGAAAGCCACCACTACCGCCAGCGAACCAGAGATCTGCCGTATCTTCACCTTCGCCTCCCGGTGCATGTCGTGGATCGGGCAACCGATTCAAAGCTGGGCGGGCCCGGTCAAGTACGAGTCAGGTGAAATCGCTCGCGAGTCATACGCTTGTCGCTGTCACAGGGGGGCGCGAAGTTCAGGACATGGCATTCGAGATACGTCCCCATCCCGATTTTTCCTGGTCGCAGAGCCGGCGCTCCACGTTCCGCGAGTGTCCTCGCAAGTACTACTGGCAATACTACGGCTCGCATAACGGCTGGCTGGACGATGCCACGGACGAGGCCAGGCGGGCATGGCGGCTGAAGAAGATCACCAACCTCTACATGGTGCTCGGCACGATCGTGCACGAGCTGGCAGCGGACACGATCCTGCGCGTGCGGGGTGGCGGTGCGGTTCCCGATGCGGCCGACCTGATAGAGCAGGGAAGGGGCCGGCTCAACCGGGCCTGGCTCATGTCGCAGAAGCACGAAGAGTGGGAGCGCAGCCCGAACCGCGTCACCATGCTGATGGAGTTCTATCGGGGGTCCGGCCCGTCGCGCGACCTGGTCGAGAAGATCAGGGACAAGCTCTACGCCTGCCTCCGCCACCTGTTGTCCTCGGAGAGCTTCCGGGAGGCCGTCGAGGCACCGGCTGTCGAAGTGAAGGAAGTCGATCGCCTCGATTTCGTCGAGCTGGACGGCGTCAAGGTCTATGCGCAGCCCGATCTCCTCTACAAGCTCGGCGATGCGTGGCGCATCGTCGACTGGAAGACCGGGGCTCGCCATGCATCGCACAGTCCGCAGCTCCGCACCTACGCCGTCTACCTGCAGGAACGGGGCGACCTGCCGAAGGGCCCGGTGATCGGGCGACTCGAGTACCTGGGGTCAGGGGATGCCGTCAGCGTTCCGGTATCCGATCGAGACTGTGCGGAGGAGCGACAGAAGATGGCGGACAGCGTGGCGGCCATGCGCACGTACCTGGCCGATCCCGTCCGGAAAGAGGCCCTGCCACGCGACAGTTTTTCGCTTGTGGAGGACACCCGACGCTGCCCGCAGTGTCCTTTCTTCGAGTTGTGTGAAGAGGAACTCGCCGCGGCTGACGTCGCCGGCCCTTTCTGACGTCCCGGACCCTAATGCGACGTTCGCCAGGCCATCCGAGTTTACAGATCGTCTCAAACGGGTACTTTTGTAGCGTCCCGACCACGGTGGCTCTGGCTCAGCTGCCGCCCCCTTCGAGGTTACGTAAGGAGGTCCGCATGAGGCGATGGATGTTGTTGCCCCTCGCAGTTCTGATGTTGATGCCGGCGAGTCTCGCCGCGCAGGAAGACGCCGCACCGACCTGGTGGGCCGTGTTCACCGAGCAGGTCGCGCCCGCCAACGTGGCGGCGTTCGAGAAGAACAGCGCCGAGATGCACGAGTTGATCGTGGAGAACGCGCCCGCCGAGATGGTCTACTACACCCTCTCGGGTCCCGAGACCGGCTACAGCTATGCCATTCCCATGGCCAGCATGGCCGACTTCATGAAGATGAATGAGCAGTGGATGGGCATGGTCAACCAGATCGGCTGGGACAAGTGGATGGAAATGCAGGCCAGCGACCTGGTCGAGCACAGCTCCATGAACTTCTACGTCGAGATTCCTGACGGCTCCTACCACCCCGAAGGGTACCAGGAGTCCATGGCCGACAAACCGGTCCGGCACTACGACTGGCTGTATCCCACGCCGGGAATGGAGAGCGACGTCAACGACGTACTGAAGGAATGGGTGGCCCTGTACGAGGAGCACGGCATCGATTCCGGTTGGACCGCGTACCAGGCGGTCACCGGCGAGG